>JANNKS010000108.1:0-5701 GCA_031396425.1 Rhizobacter sp.
TCACCGCACCCGGGCTTTCATCGGGCGATGCGGTACGCTGCAGCGACCAGTGCCTGAGCTTGCCGGCGACGAACACCAGGTTCACCGAGGTGCCGCCACCGTCCACCCACGACCAGGTTTCGGGGTCGGCAGCCTCTTTGCGACCCAGGCTGCGCGTCAACGCGACGACCTGAACCAGGGTCAGCCCCGCGCGCAACCGGGCGTGAAACATCACGGCGCTGTCGACATGGCCGATCGGTGCGCTGGCGGCATTCTTCATCACCCGCAACGCGCGGTTGAATTGCAGCACCAGCCAGAAGACGATCAAAGTGATCGCCATCACCACGCCCTGCCAGGCGTAGAGTTGCCAGCCGAGGACGAGCGCGGCGACGGCCAACGACCAGCCGATGAGGGGATTCATCGCCTGACGGTCGCGCCGGGAGACGACCGCGCCTTGTGACCCGAACCCTGGCTTACAAGCCGCGACACAGTTCGATCGCCTGTTCAATGCGGTCCACCGCGTGCACCGTCAAGCCCTCGATCGCCTTGCGCGGCGCGTTCGCCTTGGGCACCACGGCGATGCTGAAACCGAGTTTGGCCGCTTCCTTCAGGCGCTCCTGGCCGCGCGGCGCGGGCCGAACCTCACCCGCCAGGCCGACTTCGCCGAACGCGAAGAAGCCGCGCGGCAGCGGCCGGCCGCGCAGGCTGCTTTGAATCGCCAGCATCACCGCCAGGTCGGCGGCCGGCTCGCTGATGCGCACGCCGCCCACCGCGTTGACGAACACGTCCTGGTCCAGACTATTGATCCCGGCGTGGCGATGCAGCACCGCGAGCATCATCGCGAGCCGGTCGCGGTCGAGGCCCACGCTCAGGCGCCGCGGGCTGGCGCCGCCACTGTCGACCAGCGCCTGCACCTCGACCAGCATCGGCCGGGTGCCTTCGATCGTGACGAGCACGCACGAGCCGGGCACCGGGTCGCCAGGGGTGGAGAGAAAGATCGCGCTCGGGTTCGACACGCCCTTCAAGCCGCGTTCCGTCATCGCAAACACGCCGATCTCGTTGACCGCGCCGAAGCGGTTCTTGATCGCCCGCACCAGGCGGAAGCTGCTGTGCGTGTCGCCCTCGAAATAGAGCACCGTGTCGACGATGTGCTCCAGCACCCGCGGGCCGGCGAGCGTGCCGTCTTTCGTGACATGGCCCACCAGCACGATCGAGACGCCACTGCTCTTGGCGGTGCGGGTAAGTTGCGCGGCGCATTCGCGCACCTGCGCGACCGAGCCTGGCGCGGAGGTGAGCTGCTCGCTGTAGACGGTCTGGATGCTGTCGATCACGCACACCGCGGGCTGCTCGGCAGCAATCGTCGCGGTGATCTTCTCGAGCTGAATCTCGGCGATCACGCGCACCTGGGAGCCATCCAGCCCGAGCCGGCGCGAGCGCAGCGCCACCTGCGCGCCCGACTCTTCGCCGGTCACGTACAGGGTGCGCAAATCGCGCGACAGCGCATCGAGCGCCTGCAGCAGCAGCGTCGATTTGCCGATGCCCGGGTCACCACCGATCAGCACCACGCCACCGGCGACGATGCCGCCGCCCAACACCCGGTCGAGTTCATCGATGCCGGTCGGTTGGCGTTCGATCTCGGTGGCATCGATGTCGGCCAGCGTGGCCACCGGCTGCGCCGCCACCAGCGACTGGAAGCGGTTCCTGCCGGGCGTTTCGGCGAGCGATTCGCTCAGCGTGTTCCAGGCGTTGCAGCCCGGGCACTTGCCCAGCCACTTCGGGCTGGTCGCGCCGCAGTCGCTGCAGGTGTAGAGCGTCTTCGCCTTATGGTTCATTCTCGCACCCTGCCGCGCGCCGCCTTGATATCGCCCCGCACCGCTTTGCCTTCGAGCCGGCGTTCCTTGGAAGCGCGCGTCGGCTTGGTCGGCCGGCGCAAGCGTGGGATGTGCGCCGCGGCGGCCAGCAATTCCTGCAACCGATCGAACGCATCGGCGCGGTTCATGTCCTGGCTGCGGTGCTGCTGCGCCTTGATGATGATCACGCCGTCGCCCGAAATGCGCGCATCGGCACGCGCAAGCAGTCGCGCTTTCAGCGCGTCGGGCAACGACGACGCGGCAATATCGAAACGCAGATGAATCGCGCTCGACACCTTGTTCACGTTCTGCCCTCCCGAGCCCTGCGCGCGCACCGCCGTGCATTCGACTTCGGCGGGGTTGAGCGTGAAGGCAATACGCATGCCGGTCAGCCCCTCAACGCCCGGACTGCCTGCGGCAGTGAGTTGGCCTGCGGCAGCCAGTGGTCGATGGCTGCACCGAGCATGACGCACAGGAGCGCAACCACGAGCAGGGGCCAGACGGTACGCGCTGCCGCGTGCTGAAGCCACCCTTCGCGCCCGGCACGGAATGCGAGCGCCCCACCCGCGGCGGCGAACGCGATCTCGACTGCGACGCCGAGCAGCACCTCGATGCCGAACAGGCCGAACACGGCAACGCCGAGCCCGCCGGCGATCAGCGCGGCAACGCCGACCACAACGGCCAGCGGCACGATCACGACGATGCTCTCGTCGGCCGAACCGGCGGCTTCTAGAACCCCACCCGCCACGTCGCTCGCCGCCTCACCCACAGCGGAACCGCCATCGGCGGCGTCGAATGAGCCGCTCGCGCCGCCGCCGCCGAAGTCGCCACCGCCGCCGGAACTGAACTCCGGGGCGTTCCCTTCGCCCCGCGCGGGAGACAGCGCATCAATCCCGTCGAGCTGGGGATTGGCGTCGCCCTCATCCCGCGACAGCAGCCATCCGCACAGGAAACGCAGCAGCACCAGATAAATGAGATAGGCGCCCGCGATCGCCAGGCCCCAGCGCAGCGAAAGCCGCTCGATTCCGGCGTGCATCAGGCCGGTGGAAATCGCCCAGCCGCTCAGGAAGCACAACGTGCCGAGCCAGAACGCGTGCCAGCGCAGCCAGCGCCGACGCGCGAGGTCGGCGCGGACGGTGCGTTCGAACTGTGCCGCGCGGCGGGCGACGCTGATCACACCACGCTCACCGGCACACGGGGCGCCAGCGCGCACATCAGCTCGTAGCCGAGCGTGCCGGCTGCTTGCGCCACATCGTCGATCGGCAGCTCGCTGCCATTCGGGCCACGGCCCCAGAGCGTGACTTCACTGCCGACAGCGGCGCGTGGCACCGGCGTCAGGTCCACCGTGATCATGTCCATCGACACTCGCCCGACCAGCCGCGTGCGCCGGCCCTCGACGAGCACCGGCGTGCCGGTCGGCGCGACGCGCGGGTAGCCGTCGGCGTAGCCGCAGGCGACCACGCCGATTCGCATCGGGCCAGGGGCGATGAAACTGCCGCCGTAGCCCACCGCGTCGCCGGGCGCCAGTTCGCGCACAGCGATCAGCTTCGCGCGCAGCGTCATCGTGGGCCGCAGGCCCCAGTGGGCGCAGGTGTGCGCGGGGTGGTCGGGGGCCGAGCCGTACAGCATGATGCCCGGCCGCACCCAATCGGCCCGCGCCTGCGGCAGGCCGTTCGCGAAGCGCAACGTGGCGGCGCTGTTGGACAGGGACTTTTCCCCCGGCAGGTCCCGTGTCGCGGCTTCGAACACGGCCAGCGCCGGCTCGATGCCGGCGGCACCATCGGCTTCGGCGAAATGGGTCATCAGCGTGATCGAATCCACCTGCGTCAGGCCGCTCAGCCGCTGCCAGGCGCTGCGGTACGCCGCAGCGTTGAAGCCTAGCCGGTTCATGCCGCTGTTGAGCTTGAGGAACACATGGTGCGGCGCATTCGTCTTGTGCGCCGCGAGCATGTCGATCTGGGCCTCGTGGTGCACCGTGTGCCACAGGTTCAGGCGCGAACACAGCTCGAGGTCGCGCGGCTCGAAACAGCCCTCGAGCAACAGAACAGGCCCGCGGCAGCCGAGTGCGCGCACCCGCTCGGCCTCGGCCAGGTCGAGCAGCGCAAAGCCATCGGCAGCCCGCAGCCCCGGGTAAACCCGCTCGATGCCATGGCCGTACGCATTCGCCTTCACCACCGCCCAGACCTTGGCATCGGGCGCGGCACTGCGCGCACGCTGCACGTTGTGCGCCAGGGCATCGGTGTGGATCAGAGCTTCGATCGGGCGAGGCATCTGTGGATTCTGCCAGCCACCCCCTTGACGCAGGGGCAACGCCGACCTGGCGCGCCCTGACCCCATGCTATAACCCCGGCCGCAGGCCATGCCTGTGTATCCCCGAGGAAGCCTGTTGCGCAGCGTATCGAGCGAATGAAAAAAGGCTTCCACACAATCATGGCCGCGCAGTTCTTCAGCTCGCTGGCCGACAACGCCCTGTTGGTCGCGGCGATCGAGCTGCTCAAGACGACCGGCGCACCGACCTGGCACATCCCGGCGCTCACGCCGATGTTCGCGCTGTTCTACGTCATTCTTGCGCCGTTTGTCGGCGCGTTCGCCGACGCGGTGCCCAAGGGCAAGGTGATGTTCTATTCGAACAGCATCAAGGTGGCGGGCTGCGTGATGATGCTGTTCGGTGGCCACCCGCTGCTCGCCTATGCCGTGGTGGGCCTGGGTGCGGCGGCGTATTCGCCTGCGAAGTACGGCATCCTGACTGAATTGCTGCCGCCGTCGCAGCTCGTCAAGGCGAACGGCTGGATCGAAGGGCTGACGATCGGCTCGATCATCCTGGGCATTCTGCTCGGCGGCCAGTTGGTCGGGCCGCGCATCGCGCCGTTCCTGCTCGGTATCGACATCCCGCACTTCGAGACGAGCATCGATACCTCGCCCGAAGTGGCGATCGCCTCGCTGATCTTTGTCTACATGCTGGCTGCCATCTTCAATCTCTACATCCCGCGCACCGAGGCGACGCTGCAGCCGCTGTCGCGCAGCGTGCCGTTCCTGGTGCGCGATTTCTCCAGCTGCAACGCACGCCTCTGGGACGACAAGCTCGGTCAGATTTCGCTCGCGACCTGGCGGGCGAGAAGGATCGCAAGCGCATCCTGAGTCTGATCCGGCAGCACATGAAGCCGGACCAGCGGGTGTTCGTCGGCGTGATCGAGACCATCAACCCGCGCATCGAAGGCGCGGAGGAAGTGCGCGATCGGGTCCTCGAGGCCGCCGAGTTCATCCCCGTGTCGCAGCTGGGAACCACCGACGATTGCGGATTTTCGCCCTTTTGCGACGACACCTCGACGACGCGCGACACGGCGTTCGCAAAGATCAGGGCGCGCGTGGAAGGCACCGCGCTGGCGGCGCTCGCGCTCGAGGGCCGCTAGTGGGCTCGGACGACGAGGAAAAGGAGCTGCGTTCCGCGGCGCTTGAGAACGCCCGCAGCATCCTCGCGTCCCGCCAGCGCGCGGAGCGCGAACTGATCGACGCGCAGGATGCTTTGCGCGAGCTGAACGAGCGTTTGCAGATCGCGCTGGAGGCCGGGAAGCTGGGCACCTGGAACTGGGATGCCGCCACCGACCAGCTGGTCCTGGGAGCGCGGGCGGCGGACGTGGTGGGCCTGGAGGCGAATGTGCCATTCACGCGCGAGCAGATTCGCAAGAGCCTGCCCCCTGAGGATGCCGCGCGCGCCCGCAAGGCGCTCGACAAGGCGCTTGCCGAGCGCACGGACTACGCCTGCGAGTACCGGGTGAACCGGCCCGACGGCGGCCAGCGCTGGATAGCGGCAAGCGGACGCGGCGTCTATGCCGACGACGGCACGGTGCTGGGCATGACGGGGGTGATGCAGG
>JANNKS010000114.1:0-13289 GCA_031396425.1 Rhizobacter sp.
TCATCGGCACGCGCTGGGACAGCGTCAGCTGGATGTCGCCGGTGCCGGGCGGCAGGTCGACGATCAGGTAATCCAGGTCTTTCCAGTTGGTCTGGCGCAGCAGTTGCTCCAGCGCCTGGGTGGCCATCGGGCCGCGCCAGATCATCGGGTTGTCGGCCTCGACCAGGAAGCCGATCGACATCACCTGCACGCCGTAGTTTTCCATCGGCTCCATGGTCTTGCCGTCGGCGCTTTCGGGCCGGCCTTCGATGCCCATCATCATCGGTTGGCTGGGGCCGTAGATGTCGGCGTCGAGAATGCCCACCGCCGCACCTTCGGCAGCCAGTGCAAGCGCCAGGTTCACGGCGGTGGTGCTCTTGCCTACGCCGCCCTTGCCCGACGCGACCGCGACGATGTTCTTCACCTTGGGCAGCAGCTGCACGCCGCGCTGCACCGCGTGGGCGACAATTTTCGTGCTCAGGTTCGCGCTCACGTTCTCGACGCCAGCGACGCTGCGCGCGGCGGCGATCAGCGCCTTGCGCAGGCCGGCGAACTGGCTCTTCGCCGGGTAGCCGAGTTCGACGTCGAACGCGACATCGCCCCCCTCCACCTTGAGGTTGCGCAGTTGTTTGGTCGATACGAAGTCACGCCCGGTGTTCGGGTCGACGACGGTCTTGAGGGCTTCGAGCAGCGTGGCTTCAGTGACAGAGGACATGGCGCAATGGGTGAGGTGGGCAGCGGCGAGTCTAGCCCAGGGCCCAGAGCCCCTCGGGCCACGGGGGGCGTTGGCGGAGCCCATGGGCTCCGCCGAAGCCCGCGAATTCCAGCTGCCGGCAGGTGTCGGCCGCCGCTGTACACGCAACAACGCTCGGCGCCGCATCCCCGGCGCCGCATCCCGGTTGCGACGGCGCTCGCCAAATGGCATCATCATGTCTTCGTTCATGATGCCTTGATGCCATGCGCACCACCGTCACGCTCGACCCGGACCTGCAGCGCCTGTTGAAGGAGACCGCACTGCGCAGCGGGCGGCCGTTCAAGCAGGTCCTCAATGACACGCTGCGCGCCGGCCTGCAACGGCCGACCGGGCGTGCGGCTCCATTCAAGCAACGGGTGTTCTCGCTGGGGCGGCCCAAGGTCGACCTCACCAAGGCCGCCGCACTCGCGGCGGAGCTGGAAGACCAGGAGATCCTTGCCAAAGCCAGTCGCGGCCAGCGCAAATGAAGACGCCCGACGTGAACCTGCTGCTGCACGCCGTCAATGCGGACAGCCCGCAACACAAGGCCGCGCGCAGCTGGCTCGAATCGGCCTTCGCCAGCACCGGCGGCGTCGGGTTTTGCTGGCCTGCCCTGGTCGGCTTCCTGCGGCTGTCAACTCGCAGCGGCATCTTCGGCCAGCCCTTGACGCTGGACGAAGCGTTCGAACTCGTCGATGCATGGCTGGGCCACCCCGCCGCACGCGTGATCGCGCCCACCGAGCGGCATGCGGCGCTCCTGTCGAGCCTGTTGCTGGCCCGTGGTCGCGGCGGCAACCTCGTCAGTGACGCCCACATCGCCGCCCTGGCGATTGAACATCGCGCCGAGCTCGGCACCTTCGACCGCGACTTCGAGCAGTTCGCCGGGCTGCGCATGGCTCTGCTGAAATAATACCCCCCATGACCCGCAAACTGTTCGTCACCACCGCCCTGCCCTACGCCAACGCTGCGTTTCACATCGGCCACATGATGGAATACATCCAGGCCGACATCTGGGTGCGCTTCCAGCGCATGATGGGCAGCGAGGTGAACTTCGTCTGCGCCGACGATGCGCACGGCGCGCCAATCATGATCGCGGCGGAAAAGGCCGGCCAGACGCCGCAGCAGTTCGTCGCGCAAATCGCCGCCGGCCGGCGCCAGTACCTCGACGGATTTCACATCGCCTTCGACAACTGGCATTCCACCGACGGGCCGGAGAACCATGCGCTGGCACAGGACATCTACCGGGCGCTTCGCAAGAACGAGCTGATTTCAAGCCGCACGATCGAGCAGTTCTTCGACCCCGTGAAGAACATGTTCCTGCCGGACCGCTACATCAAGGGCGAATGCCCGAAATGCGGCGCGAAAGACCAGTATGGCGACAACTGCGAGGTGTGCGGCGCGGTGTACGCGCCCACCGATCTGAAGAACCCGTATTCGGCACTGTCGGGGGCGACGCCGGTGCTGCGCAACAGCGAACACTATTTCTTCAAGCTGTCCGACCCGCGCTGCGTCGAGTTCCTGGAGGCCTGGACGCAGGACGGCAAGCTGCAAAGCGAAGTGGCGAACAAGGTCAAGGAGTGGTTCGTCAAGGCTGACGACGCGCAAGGCAACAGCAGCGGTGGCCTGGCCGACTGGGACATCAGCCGCGACGCGCCCTACTTCGGCATCCAGATTCCCGATGCGCCTGGCAAGTACTTCTACGTCTGGCTCGACGCGCCGATCGGCTACCTGGCTTCGCTGAAGAACCTGCTTGACCGCAAAGGACTGGATTTCGACGCCTACCTGGCCGACCCGGCGCTTGAGCAGGTGCACTTCATCGGCAAGGACATCGTCACGTTCCACACGCTGTTCTGGCCGGCGATTCTGAAGTTCAGCGGCCGCAAGGTGCCGGACCACGTCTTCGTGCACGGCTTCATCACGGTCGGCGGCGACAAGATGAGCAAGAGCCGCGGCACCGGCATTTCGCCGCTGCGCTACCTCGAACTCGGCCTGAACGCCGAGTGGCTGCGTTACTACATCGCCGCGAAGCTGAATGCGCGCGTCGAAGACATCGAGTTCAACCCGGAAGACTTTGTCGCGCGCGTGAACGCCGACCTGGTGGGCAAGTACATCAATATCGCCAGCCGCTCGGCGGGTTTCCTCAGCAAGCGTTTCGGTGGGCTGCTGTCGTCTGACCTGGGCGTGGAAGGCCGCACCCTGCTCGACGGCCTGCGCGCGCACGGCGCCGAGCTGCAGCGGCTCTACGAAGAACGCGAGTTCGGCAAAGCCCTGCGCGAAATCATGCTGCTCGCCGACCGCGTCAATGAATACGTCGACCAGCACAAGCCCTGGGAACTTGCCAAACACGCCGACAAGGGCGCGGTGCTGCACGATGTGTGCTCGGTGTGCATCGAAGCCTTCCGCGTGCTGACGATCTACCTCAAGCCGGTGCTGCCGGCGCTGGCCGCGCAGGTGGAAGCCTTCCTCAAGGTGTCGCCGCTCGCGTTCGCCGACGCGGCCCGCGCGATCGGCGGGCACCGCATCGGCGAGTACAAACACCTGATGCAGCGCGTCGACGCGAAACAGCTCGACGAGCTGTTCACCCCCGTCGCAGCCGCACCGCAACTGCCGGGCGGCGAAGCGCTGGCGGCTGAGATCAGCATCGACGATTTCGCGAAGATCGACCTGCGCATCGCCCGCATCGTCGAATGTGCCGTCGTCGAAGGCAGCGACAAGCTGCTGCGCCTGACGCTCGATGTGGGCGAGGGCCCCGACGAGCAGGGGCGCCCCGTCCTGCGCAACGTCTTCAGCGGCATCAAGTCCGCCTACCAGCCCGCCGACCTGGTGGGCAAGTTCACCGTGATGGTGGCCAACCTGGCGCCGCGCAAGATGAAATTCGGCATCAGCGAAGGCATGGTGCTGGCCGCGTCGCACCGCGACGAGAAGGCCGCGCCTGGGCTTTACATCCTCGAGCCGGGGTCGGGGGCGGTGGCGGGGATGCGGGTGCGTTGAATTCCCGCCTGCAGCAGACCGCGGGTCTTTTCCAGCGGTTCCTGCTGCATCGATGGCGCTGCCTGACCCACAACCCTGAGGCGGTTGAGTATCGATTGACGCGGCTTTGCACGCGTGGTCAAACGGGCAGTCGGTTTGCCCTGGGTCGCCAGGATCGCGGTTCGTTCGAGCCAGCCATCCCATGGGAGTAGTATTGATCTCCAACACACATCCCATTAACATCCACCGCAGCCATGGAACAGAAAACAGCCCGCCTCACGGTGCTGGTCGACCCGGCCAAGAAGCTTGCGTTCGAGCAGCTCTGCGCCCGCCAGGACCTGACGCCTTCGCAGGTGGTGCGCCAGTTGATCCGTGACTACCTTGCCCACTACGGCGCCACCTACGTGCCCAGCGGCGAGCAGGCCGGCGATGCGGACGACCCGCCCGGCGTGGCCAGCGAGCGTTGACACCCGCGCCCGGTCGCCACAACCTGCGGCAAGCCACCACGCCAAACTGCCGATGCAACTGCACCGCTTTCGCCCCCGTCTGCTCGACACCCTGGCGGGCTATGACGGCGCGAAGTTCGGGCGCGACCTGGGGGCAGGCCTCACGGTGGGCATCGTCGCGCTGCCGCTGGCGATGGCGTTCGCGATTGCGTCGGGCGTCAAGCCCGAGGCAGGCCTGATCACTGCCATCATCGGCGGCTTCCTGGTGTCGGCCCTGGGCGGCTCGCATGTGCAGATCGGCGGGCCGGCAGGGGCGTTCATCGTCATCGTCTACGGCATCGTGGAACGCTACGGCCTGGCCAACCTGCTGATCGCAACGATGCTCGCCGGCGTGCTGTTGTTCGCCCTGGGTTGGTTCAAACTCGGCGCGCTGGTGCGCTACATCCCGATCAGCGTCGTGATCGGCTTCACCAACGGCATCGCGGTGCTGATCGCGCTGTCGCAACTGCGCGACCTGCTGGGCCTGTCGATCGCGAAGCTGCCGGCCGACTTCTTTGCCCAGATCCACGCCTACGCGACCCACCTCGATTCCTTCAACCCCTACGCGCTGGCGATCGGCCTGGTCTGCGTGGCCGGCTTGGCCTTCTGGCCGAGCGTGTTGAAGCCGCGCCTGAATCTGCCGAGCTCGCTGTTCGAGTCGCGTCTGGCGCGCCTGGCAGCACGGCTGCCTGGGCCGATCGTTGCGCTCGTCACGTTGAGCGCGGCCGCGGCCTTCTTCAACCTGCCGGTGGAAAC
The DNA here is from genome assembly GCA_031396425.1 of Rhizobacter sp. Classification (GTDB taxonomy): domain Bacteria; phylum Pseudomonadota; class Gammaproteobacteria; order Burkholderiales; family Burkholderiaceae_C; genus JAEMQF01. Next base: position 4,924 of record JANNKS010000114.1, read on the forward strand.
CATCGGTTCGCGCTTCGGTGGCATTCCGCAGGCCCTGCCGGCGTTCGCGTTGCCCGATTTCAGCTGGGAAACGGCCAAGCAGCTGATCATTCCCACCGTGACGATCGCGTTGCTCGGCGCGATCGAGTCGCTGCTGTGCGCGCGCGTGGCCGACAACATGACCGAGCTGCCGCGCCACGACCCGAACCAGGAGCTGATGGGGCAAGGCGTCGCGAACTTCGTCGTGCCGTTTTTCGGCGGCATCCCGGTCACCGGCACGATTGCGCGCACCGTCACCAACGTGCGCGCCGGCGGCGCCACGCCAGTGGCGGGCATGCTGCATGCGATCGCGCTGCTGCTGCTGGTGCTGCTCGCCGCGCCGCTGGCGCTGCATGTGCCGCTCGCCGCGCTGGCGGGCATCTTGCTGTTCGTGGCCTGGAACATGGGCGAATGGCGCGAGTTCGCACGGCTGCGCCACTTCAGTGCCGGCTACCGCACGATCCTGCTGGGCAGCTTTTTTCTGACGGTGGTCTTCGACCTGACCATCGCGGTCGAAGTCGGCCTGGTGCTGTCGTGCATGTTCTTCATCTACCGCATGAGCCAGCTGTTCACCGTGCAGCCGCATCCGGCCGGCGACCTGCCACCCGGTGTGCAGGTGTTCGAGCTGTTCGGTTCGCTGTTCTTTGGTGCGGTGGGCAAGATCGAAGCTCTGCCGGCCCAACTGCCCGCAGGCACACGCGCCGTCGTGCTGGAGATGCACCGCCTCATCCTGATGGACAGCTCGGGCCTGGACGCACTGGAACAGTTCCACCGCACCCTGAAGCGCCAGAACATCGCGCTGGTGCTGGCGAACGTGAACGAACAGCCGCTCATGCTGATCCGCCGCTCAGGGTTCGAAGCCGTGCTGGGCGCAGATGCGATCGTGCCGAGCGTGGCGGAGGCGCTGCAGTCCCAACGTGCGCGTTGACCGGCCGGGGCCGACACACGACACTTGAGCGCCATGGACCGCTTCGCCAGACACGGCCACACCTGGTACCGCACGCGACTCGCGCTGCCGCGCGGGGTGCCGCGCATCGTGATCGACACCGACACCGCAAACGAGATCGACGATCAGTTCGCGCTGGCCTGGGCGCTGTTGTCGCCGCAGCAATTGAATATCGAGGCGGTGTATGCGGTGCCGTTTTCATTCGACTACCGCCGCCGCGAGCTGATTCGCGCCCGCGACGCGCGCGAACACCCGGCCGGCGCCAGCCCGGCCGACCTGGAGCTGGCGCAGCACCACGGCGACGCGCTGGCGCTGGCGCAGCGCAAGGGCTGGGCGCTCGAAACGCTGGCATTGCCGCCCTTCAACCCACCCGAGGTGGGCATGGAGCGCAGCTACCGGGAAATCCTCAGCGTGTTCGACAAGTGCGGCGTGCCCCACCAAGGCCGCGTGCTGCGCGGGTCAGCCGGCTACCTGCGCGCCCACGATGCGCCGTGGCGCAGCGAAGCCGCCGAGCACCTGGTGCGCACCGCGCGCGCCACGCCGCCCGACGAGCCGCTGTACGTGGTCGCACTGGGGTGCCTCACCAACGTGGCGTCGGCGCTGTTGATGGCGCCCGACATCTGCGAGCGCATCGTCGTCGTCTGGACTGCAGGCTACCCGTCGCACGCGCCGCAGACCAACTTCGCGTTCAACCTGGAACAAGACCTGCTCGCCACGAATGTGATGCTCGACAGCGGCGTGCCACAGGTCTACCTGCCCGGCTACCACGTGGGCGCGCAGCTGCGCCTGTCCACGCCGGAGATGGAGCGCCACGTGGCCGGGCGCGGCACGATCGGCACCTACCTGAACCACCTGTTCACCCACAACCCATTGTGGGAGATGCTGGGCATCGACAGCCTCGAAGGCCACAGCTGGGTGATCTGGGACATGATCAACATCGCCTGGCTCCTGAACCCGGCGTGGGTGCCCACCGACCTGACGACCACCCCGCTGCTCGGGCCCGACCGCAAATGGCGCCACGACGGCGCGCGCCACCCGATGCGCGAGGCCTACGCGGTGCAGCGCGACGCCATCTTTCGCGACTTCTTTCGAAAACTCGAAACCGCGCCCTGAGCGCGACGCAATCACGCGAGCAAGCGCTGCAGCGTGATCAGCTCGGCGCCCACGGCGCCGACCACGTCCGACGACAGATAGCAGTCGACGCGCCCGCGCACATGGTTCACGAGCGCGGCGTCACTGTTCGCGCTGGCCCAGTCTTCACCGTCGCCAGCCGCGGAGGCGGGCTGGCCCGAAAGCACACGCCACTTGGCGCACCAGGTCACCGCCCACAGCCACATCGCGGCGCGCAAGGGCAGCAACCAGGGCCGCCACAGGGTCGCTTCGTCAAAGTGGTCCAACCACACCGCATACGCCAGCGCCACCTGCTCGGGGGTCAGCTCGGCACAGGTGTCGACGTCCCACGTCGTCGAGGTGTAGAGCGTCGCGTGTGCCACGTCGAGCGGCGGCTCGCCGTAGCGGGCCTTTTCCAGGTCGACCAGCACCGCGCGGCCATCGGCGCGGATCAGGAAGTTGCCCGGGTGGGCGTCGAACGCGATCAGCCGGCGCGGCGGCGGTGTCAGTGTCGCCACCGCTGTGCGCAGGCGCAGCAGGGCCAGGTCGATCGCGCACAACGCACGCGGTGCAAGCTGTGCAGCGTCCAGGTGCACGGCCTGGGCGTCGATTTCGGCAAACAGTGCCGCCAGGCCGTCGGCGGGGTCGCGCAGCGGTGGGCGATGCGGCGGTTCGGGAACCGCGAGCGAGTGGATCGCGGCAAGCGCCCGCGCGATCGCGCCCAGGTCGTCGGGCAGGCGCGCCGGCCGGCCGATGATTTCTTCCACCAGCAGCGCGCCGCGAGGCAACGCCGCCGAGGGCGGCAGCACGCCAAAGAAGGCCGGCGCGTGGCCGCTCGCACTGGCGCGCTCGAAGCACGCGGCCTGGTAGTCGAGATTTGCCTGCGCCGCGAGCGCCATCTGGCTCTGTTTGGGTATGCGGGCCAGCCGGCCGGTGCCGACCAGTCGCACATGGTGGTGCGCCAGGCCCTTGTCGGGCAGCAGCTGCAGCGGCGCGTCACGGTAGGCCGGTGCGTCGGTCTGCAGCGCCAGGTGCAGCGCCGCCGCCACGGCAGCCGGCGTCGCGGCGTGCACCGGGCCAGCCGCGTCGCTCATCGGGCAGAACCTCGCAAGCCGCGGCACGGCAGTGTCAGCATCGTGATGGGACCCCATTTCAGCACGGCGGTGGCGGCATCGGCCGACATTCGCAGCACACCGCCACCATCATCGCATGGGCTGCAGATGCAGGATGCGCCCGCCGGCGGCGCGTGCATCGGCTTCGTCGTGCGTCACCATCAGCGTGGGCACGCCGACCGCGCGTGCATGGCGGAACACGAAGTCGCGAAACTCGTCGCGCAATTGGGCATCGAGCTTGTTGAACGGCTCGTCGAGCAACAGCGCGCTGGGTGCGGCGAGCAGCGTGCGCATCAGCGCCACGCGCGCGCGCTGGCCGCCCGACAGCGTGGCCGGGTCACGCTCGGCGAAGCCGGCCAGGCCCGCCTCGCCGAGCGCCGCCTCGATGCGCGCGCGCCGTTGCGCCTGCGGACGCACTTCGGCGGGCAGCGCGAAGGCCAGGTTGCCACCCACCGACAGGTGCGGGAACAACAGGTCGTCCTGGAACAGGATGCCGATGCGGCGCCGCTCCGGGGCCAGCCCGGTGAGGTCGGCCGCACCGACCCAGACGCGCCCGCTCGCTTCGAACACCGGGTCGAGCGTACCGGCCAGAAAGTTCAACAACGTGGACTTGCCGCAGCCGCTCGGGCCCATCAGCGTCAGGCATTCGCCGACCTGCACTGCGGCATCGAGCGGCCCGAGCAACATGCGCCCGTGCAGGCGAATGCTGACTGCATCGAGCCGCAACACTCCCGCCTCGTTCATGCCAGGCCGCGCCGGTGCACGAACAGCAAGCGCGGCAGCCAGGCCGCGAACAGGAATGCCGCCAACGGGAACAGCGCCTGCAACATCGCCCAGGTGCCGATCACGCGCCGGTCGGCCCCGGCCGACAAGGTGACCGCCTCGGTGGTCAGCGTGGCGATGCGGCCGCTGCCGGCAAACAGCGTCGGCAGGTACTGGCCGACACTGACCGCGAATGCCACCGCACACGCGATCAAGGTCGGCTTGAGCAGGATGGGCAGCTTGATGCGCCAGAACACGCGCCAGCGCGAGGCGCCCAGGCTCAGGCCGGTGCGGGCATAGCGTGCGTCGAAGGCGCGCCACGGCTCGGCGAGCGACAGAAAGAGGTAAGGCAGCACGAACACCAGGTGGGCCCAGACCACCGCAAAGTAACCCGCGTCAAGGCTGAAACGAATCAGCAGCACTTGCGTGCCGAACAGAAAGGCCACCTGCGGAATCAGCAGCGGCAGGTACAGCAGCGCCAGGCTGCGCCGCGCCGCGCCGGTCTGCTGGCGCGTGGTTTCGTTCTCCAGGCAGGCGACCGTGAGGACCAGGGCAATGAGCGTGGCGGCCACGCCGACCACCACGGTGGTGAGCGCCGGGCGCTGCAGGTCACCGAGTTGGCGCGCCCAGTTCATGGTCGTGAACGCGCTCGGCCAGGCGTTCGGGAAGCGCCAGGTCTGCGCGATCGACCACAGCGCGATGCCCAACGTGGCGCCGATCGCCAGCGCATACAGTGCGGCCGCCACGCCGCCGCCCAGCGCCGCCACGCCGGCGGCCACCCCGTGGCGCCGGCCGCGCGCGACCCAGGCGCGGCCCCAGCGCGCCACGCCGCGCTCGAGCAGCAGCCACAGCGCCATCGAAGCGGCGACCACGCCGAGCAGCAGAGTCGCTGCCGCCGCAGCCTGGAAGTAGAGCTGCACATCCGGGTCGCTGAACCAGCGCAGCGCCAGCACCGCCAGGGTGGGCGGGTTGCCGGGCCCGAGGATCATGGCCACGTCTACCACCGACAGCGAAAACGCCAGCACCGCCAGCACCGGCAGGCGGATCTGCGGGTAGACCTGCGGCAGCACCAGCTTGAGGAACGCCTGCACCGGGCCGTAGCCGAGCGAACGCGCCACGCTGGTGTGGGCCCGCGCGGGCACCTGGTTGAGTGCGCCCAGCGTCATCAGCAGCAGGTAGGGCACCTCCTTGAGCAGCAGACAGACCACCAGCGGCCAGCCCGACGGGTGGCCCACCGTGCTGATGTCGGGCGGCAATGTCCAACCGCTCAGTTCAGGGGACACGAGCCGCGCCAGCCAGCCCGACGGCGTGATCAGGAACGCAAACCCGATCGCGAGCGCCGAATGCGGCATCGCCAGCAAAGGTGCCAGCAGCGTGCCCAGGCGCCGCACCGCCGGCCGGTGGTGCAGCAGCGCCATCAGGCCGAGCGCGATCAGCACCGCCAGTGCGGTCGCAATCCAGCCGGTGAACAGCGTCAGCTGCAGGCTGGTCGCAAAACCCGGAAACGCCCATAGCGCGCGCCACGAACCCAGCTGAAAAGCGTGGCCGCCGATCGCGGGCAGGAAACCGAATGCCGGCAGCAGCGTGCCTATCAGTCCGGCGACGATCGGCCCGGCAAAGGCGGCAATCGTCAGGGTCGGCGCGAAGCGCAGCAGCCGCATCGTTCAGCGGCTGTAGCGCCGCTGCCACTCGGCGGTGATGCGCGTCATCCACGACGCGTGCGGTTCGAGCAGCGGCCGGCCCAGCTCGGCCGCGCTGGGCAGCGCCGGGCTCGGCGTGAGCGCGTCGAACAAAGCGCGCTGCGCGGCGCTGAGCTTGCTGGCGTCGAGCACGTTGACGCTGCCGATGCTTTTGATGTCCTGCGCACGCGCCTGGCTCGCCGGCTCCAGCAGGAAGTTGGCCAGAACCATCGCGCCTTCGCGGGCGCGCGAGTTGTACGGAATGGCGACGAAGCTGGTGTTCCCGATTGTGCCCTTGGTGAACGTGAAGCTGCGCGCGCTCGGCGGCAGCTTGCCGGCCAGCACCGACACCGCCGCTTCGGCCGGGGTGAACGACAGCGTGATGTCGATCTCGCCGTCGTTGAGCAGTTCGCGCTGCGCCGAGCCGTTGTCGGGGAACTGCTGGCCGGCGCGCCACAGCGTCGGCCGCAGCGCGTCGTACCAGGCCCACAGCGGCGCGGTGATGCGCGCGAAACTCTCGTCGGTGGCGGGCGCCTGCAGCACGCCCACATCGGCCGCCAGGTCGTACAGCGCCTGCTTCAGGAACGTCGCGCCGAGAAAGTTGCTCGGGTTCGGGTGCGTCAGCCGCCCCGGGTTCTTGCGCGCCCAGGCCAGCAGATCAGCTGCCGAGCGCGGCACGTCCGCCGCATTGCGGATGCGCGCACTGTCGTAGATGAACACGATCTGCGCCAGCCGCCACGGCACCGCGAAGCCTTCCACCGGCGTCGTGAAGTCGATGACGTTGGAGCGTTTGCTCGTGGTGTCGACCAGCGCGCTGTTGGGCAGCAGCGGCAGCACCGGGCCGAACAGCAGGCCTTGCTGTTTCATGGTCAGGAAGTTCGGGCCGTTCAGCCACACCAGGTCGACCGTGCCGTCGCTGTTGCGCCCGGCGGTCTTTTCCGCGACCACGCGCGTCACCGCTTCGGCGGTGTCTTTCAGGCGCACATGCACCACGTTCACGCCGTGGCGCGCCTTCACCTGTTCACCCGCCCAGGCGATGAAGGCGTTGGTCTGCTCGTCACCCGCCCAGGCGTTGAAGTACACCGTCTGGCCCTTCGCCTTCGCGAGCACCTGCTCCCAGGCGGGAGCGGTCTGGGCGGGTGCGGCGCCGGCGAGCCACAGCAAGGACAGGGCGAGGCAGCGGGCCAGGTACGAAAACAGGGTCATGAACGATCTTTCTATGGCGCTGTGCGAGGCAGGGGGAGGTGATGTTAGTTGCTGGTGGGTCGCGAGGGTTTGCGCGCCATGCGCGGTTGTTGTTCGCCCGAATGGCTGGATTGGTCCCTCATCGGTGGATCCCGACTTTCGTCGGGTTGACGGGTAGGATCGTTTGAGTCGTCGGCAACCCCGCCGAACTTACAGCCAGCCCGCGGGCAGATGCACCAGATCGGCCGGCACGTCGATGTCGGCCAGCGGCGTCAGTTCGGCGTGGCCGATGCCGGCCTGCGCGAGGCGTTCGCGGCTGTGTTGCATCACCAATGGCGTGCTCCAGGTCATGCCTTCGAACAGCGAGGGCACCGGCCGACGCAGGCCGATCAGCACATAGCCGCCGTCGAATGCCGGCACGAACACCACCTCGTGCTTGTCCAGCGCCGCAGCGGCGGCGCGCAGAACGCCGGCACCGAGCGCCGGTGCGTCGGTGCCGATCAGCAGCACCCTGCGCTGCGCCAACAGGCCGCGCTGGAGAGCGCGCTCCATGCGCTCGCCGAGATCGCCTTCGCCCTGATCGGTGAGCGTGATGCCTGTCGCACCGGCCCAAGGCGCAAAAGCAGGGTCCCGGGCGCTGGGCGCGCAACACAGCTCGACCGAGCCCAGACCGGCCTGCTGCGCCTGGTCCAGCGCGTGCACGAGCAGGCGCATCGCCAGCGCCGCAGCACCCGGCGCACCCAGCGCGGGAATCAGCCGCGTCTTCGCATAGCCCGCCAGCGGTGCCTTTGCCATCACGATGACGTGGCAATGCGGATTCATCGGTGCGTTCATCGCGTGTTCATCGCGTGTTCATCGATAGGCCTGCGCCAGGCGCTGCGGGCTCACGCCCAGCCAGTAGAGCAGGCGCAGCCGCCACATCAGCACAATGGTTCGCCCCACACCGTGCTTTTCCCAGCGTCGCCCGGAGGTCACGACCCGAGCCCTCAGGCACGCCGGTCGGCCGCGCCGGCACAGGCGGCGCGACAGCTCGATGTCTTCCATCAATGGCTGTTCGACGAACCCACCCACCGCATCGAAACTCGTGCATCGCACGAACATCGCCTGGTCGCCGGTGGCGATGCCGGTGAGCCGCGAGCGCCAGTTCATCATCCAGGCGATGAGCGGGAACAGCCGCGAGCGGCCCTCGATCACCACGTCGAAGCGGCCCCAGTCGCGCTCACCCGACTCCAGCGCGCGGCGAACCTGGTTCAGCGCCGCATCGGGCAGGCGCGTATCGGCGTGCAGGAACAGCAGCACCGTTCCCGTCGCCGCCTGCGCGCCGATGTTCATCTGCCGTGCCCGGCCGCGCGCGCTGCTCAGCAGCTGGTCGGCCAGCCCGGCGCAGCGTGCCAGCGTCGCGTCGGTGCTGCCGCCGTCGACGACGATCAGCTCGGCCCCGTCGCGACGCAGTGGCTGCAGCGCCTGCAGCGTCGCCGCGATGCCTTCGGCCTCGTTGAGCACCGGCACGATGATCGAGACGCGTTCGTCCACTCAGGCCCCCTGCGCCAGCGC
>JANNKS010000128.1:0-1743 GCA_031396425.1 Rhizobacter sp.
GAAACCGCACGCGCTTGCCCAGGAGCTCCCCCAGCAGGTTGTCGGCACCGTGCGCACCCTTGCCCTCGACCGACGTGGAGCCCGCCTCCAAGACTTCGAGCTTCGCGGCGAGCTCGGCGTCGACACCGAATCGGGCCAGCGGCGCAGAAAGGCTTCGTCGTCGCGCAGCGGCGCCCACATCGCCACCAGGTAGTGCGGCGGGTGGCTCTCGATCGTGTCGCCCTGGTCGGTGCTCACCACCTGCGAGATCGGCCCGAACACCCTGCGCACCGCGCCGATCCACACGCCGGGTTCAGGGCGGCTGGCGATGCGGCGGTCAGCCGGGTCGGTGGGTCGGTCCATGGGGCGGGCTCTGGGAAGAATTGTCGCCGCGTGGCCGCGCCGCGCATCGCCCTCATCCACGGGGGGATGTGATGCCTGGCACGTCAGCCGCCCCGCCGTGTGTGATGAAAGGCCTGTCAGCCTCTCAGTACCGTTTGCCCGTGATCAACAGCGCCAGGCGCATCAGCGCGTAAGCCACCCAGCCGAACAGTCGCGCCAAGGGTGGCCGGTTCAAGTGCGTGTGCGGCTCGACGCGCCGGCCATGGTCGGCGATCGCCTCGCGCAGGTGAACGCGCAACTCAGCAGCAAAGGCATCGTCCCGCACGAACACGTTGGCCTCGCGCGCGAGCAGCAGGCTCAGCGGGTCGAGGTTCGATGAACCCACCGTGGCGAGCGCACCGCGCTGTGCATCCATCACCGCCACCTTGGCATGCAGGAAGCTCGGTGCGTATTCGTAGATCTCGATGCCGGCCTCGAGCAGCACGCCATAAACCGCCCGGCTGGCGTAGTGCTGCATGAAGTATTCGTAGCGCCCCTGAAGAAGCAAGGTGATCCGCACGCCGCGCCGCGCCGCGCGCAACAGCGCGCGTTGCAGCTGCACGCCCGGAATGAAGTAGGCGTTGGCGATCAGGATCTCGCTGTGCGCCTGGGCAATCGCAATCCGATAGGTGCCCTCGATGCGGCGGCGGAAGCGCACGTTGTCGCGCAGCACCAGCGCCGCCAGCGTGCCCGGCGGCGCGGCTTCGGCTTCGGTTTCGGTTTCGCTGTCGGGCATGTCCGACAGGGCGCTCGAGTCGGCCGCACTGGCCCCCATGTCCACGCCGGCTGAAGCGGCAACGCGTGCGGCCCGAATCGCGGCTTCGAAATCGTATTTGCTCGTTTCGCGCGTCACCTGCATGCGCCACCACAGCCGCGTCATCGTGTCGTGCATGTCGGCCACCAGCGGCCCGGTGATGCGCACCGCGAAGTCAAGGCGCGGCTGGAGCAGCTCACCGTGATTCGGGTCGTAGAAGTCGTCGAGCAGGTTGATGCCGCCGCAAAACGCGACCCGCGCGTCGACCACGCAAAGCTTGCGGTGCAGGCGCCGCCAGCGCCTCGGAAACAGCAAGCGCCAGCCCTGCGCCGGGTTGAAGATGCGCCAGCGCACGCCCGCGCTGCGCCAGCGCTGCTGCCAATCGGCGGGCACCTCGCCGGTGCCCACGCCGTCGGCCACCACGCACACCGTCACGCCGCGTGCCGCCGCACGCTCCAGCGCCTGCGCCACCGGCAGCACCGAGCGCGCAAAGTCGAAGATGTAGGTTTCGAGCAGAACTTCCGTCTGCGCCGCATCGATCGCTTCCACCAGCGCCGGGAACAGCGCTTCACCCCCCTTCAGCAGGGTCAGGCTGTGGTTCGGGCGCAAGGCGTGGGCGGCCATGGTGC
>JANNKS010000141.1:0-12384 GCA_031396425.1 Rhizobacter sp.
CGAGGAACGGCGCCGCCTTCTACACTTGCTGCATTCCGCGCTTGGAGAACATTCATCATGAACGCCCCTGAATCCCTGGCTGTCAAGCCGCCCCGCCTCACTTCGCTGTCGCACGGCGGCGGCTGCGGCTGCAAGATCGCGCCTGGCGTGCTGAGCGAGATCCTCAAGGGCACCAAGAGCATGGCGATCCCGCCCCAACTGCTGGTCGGCATCGAGACCGCCGACGACGCCGCCGTGTACCAGTTGAACGACGAGCAGGCGTTGATCGCGACGACCGATTTCTTCATGCCCATCGTCGACGACCCGTACGACTTCGGGCGCATCGCGGCCACCAACGCGATCAGCGACGTCTACGCCATGGGCGGCACGCCGATCATGGCGCTGGCCCTGGTCGGCATGCCGATCAACGTGCTGCCTCTGGAGACCATCGCCCTCATCCTGAAGGGTGGCGAGAGCATCTGCGCCGAAGCCGGCATTCCGATTGCCGGCGGCCCGGCAGACCGACTCGCCGCCTTCGAGCACGCGCCCGATGGTGCGGGTCGAGAGCACGTTGATCGGCATGCCCACCAGCGCCAGCGCCATGATCGGTCTGCCTCCCATGGCGTAGACGTCGCTGATCGCGTTGGTGGCGGCAATGCGGCCGAAGTCGTACGGGTCGTCGACGATGGGCATGAAGAAGTCGGTCGTCGCGATCAGCGCCTGCTCGTCATTGAGCTTGTACACCGCGGCGTCGTCGGCGGTCTCGATGCCCACGAGCAGTTCCTTGGGCACGGGGAAGCCGGTCGAACTCTTCAGGATTTCGCTCAGCACACCCGGGGCGATCTTGCAGCCGCAGCCGCCGCCGTGCGAGAGGGATGTGAGGCGTACCGCTTTCTCGTGGGGAGCGTTCATCGAGGGTTCTCCAGTGCAGTGTGAATCAGGTTCAGCAGGCGGCGCTGTTCTTCGGCGGAATCGAACAGCGGTGCGCGTGCAACGGTCTGCGCTCGCAACCGCGCCAGGAATTGCGCGTCGTCGCGTGCGCGGGCGATCAATGCCGCCAGTGCCGCATCATCGCCGAGATCGAAATACCCTGCGAAGCCCGGGCCGAGCATGCCCACGTTGCCCGCCACGCGCGAGGCCAGCACGGCGGTGCGGCTTTGCGCCGCTTCCAGGATGACATGCGCGCCGCCTTCCATCTTGCTGGTGCTCACGAGCAGGTGGCCGTGCTGGATGTGGCGCCGCGTCACGGGCCGGGGCAGGGCACCGAGCCAGCGGTAATGCGGGCACTCCTGCTGCGTGCGGCGTGCCGCGGCGCCGAGGTCAGCATCGAGGGCGTCGCCGATGTGCTCGAAGTGGATGGTGCTTCGACCATTCAGGCGCAGCGCCGCGCGCATGAATGTCGCCGGGTCTTTCTCGTCGCGCAAATGCGCGACCTGCACGACGCGCAGCACGCGTTTGGGCAGCGCAGCAGCGCGCAGCGGCGGCGCGGACTGGTAGATCACGCTGCACTTGGCGCGAAGCGCGGGCGCGAGTTCTTCCAGCCCTTGATCCTGCAGCACGACCAGATGGCTCGCCTGCCGCAATGAGGCTTTCGCCGCTGCGTCGCCGCGGATGTCTCGGTACAGGTCGGTTCCGGTGAGCACGACGATCAAGGGCCGCCGCGGATGGGCCTTCGCAAAGGCATCGATGCTCGGCGCGGAACGGCGCGCATGCAGGGCGATCAGCGCCGCACAGTCCTCGCCGCTCCATTGGGTGGAGATGGCGGTGCGACAATTCCCGGCCAGCATGCGCGACCAGCGCCACGCCGTGTGCCAGTTGCCGTTGTTGGCGGCGACCAGGGCCGGACTGACGATCGATATGAGAGGGCGCAACTTGCTCGACATTGAGGCACCGAACATGGAGTCCGCGCAGATGCGGGCTGGCGGCAAGGAGTTGTTGTCGCTCGCGCTGATGGATGCGCGCAATCATACGTTGCGCTGGATCGCGGCCTACGAGCGCGCGCTCGGCGCGACACTGCAGGTGGCGCTGAGCGCAGAAATGAATCCGCCGCTGTGGGAACTGGGGCACATCGGCTGGTTCCAGGAGTACTGGCTCGCGCGCAACGTGCAGCGCGCGCGTGGCGCGGCGTGCGACCCGGCGCACCCGCGCCTGGTGTCGGTGCTGGCGCATGCCGATCGCTGGTACAACTCGTCGACGGTGGCACACGACAGTCGCTGGTCACTCGACCTGCCCGACCTGAACGAGACCCGGCAATACCTCGTGCAGACGCTGGAAACCACGCTCGACCTGCTGCACGGAACGCCCGAAGATGACGCCGCGCTGTACCTGTATCGCCTGGCGCTGTTTCATGAAGATATGCACGTCGAGGCGTTTGCCTACATGGCGCAGACATTGGGCATCGAATCCGGGTTGCTGGCGCCGATCGCGACGATGGCGCCGCGCGAGCCTCTGGTGTTTCCGGCCACGACCTGGATGCTCGGCAGCGCGGCGGAGGGCTTCGCGTTTGACAACGAGAGATCGCGCCATGCGGTGCATGTGCCCGATTTCGAGATCGACGCACAAGCCGTGACGTGGGCACAGTACTGCGAGTTCGTCGAAGACGGAGGCTACGACGACCCGAGGTTCTGGGGCGAACCGGGTCGCGCCTGGCTGCAAGCGACGCAGCGCCGCACGCCACGCTACGTGGACCAGATGCGCCACGGCGTGTTGCAGCACCGCAACGGCCGGCTGATGCGCGTTCCGCTGGCCCAGCCCGCCATGCACGTGACCTGGTTCGAAGCGCAGGCCTGGTGCGCCTGGGCCGGCCGGCGCTTGCCCAGCGAAGTGGAATGGGAGGCTGCGGCGCACCTCGGTGCGTCACGCGGCTTTCGCTGGGGCGATGTGTGGGAGTGGACGGCGACAGCCTTCCATCCCTACCCGGATTTTCAAGCAGACCCGTACCGTGACTATTCCGAACCGTGGTTTGGCACCCACAAGGTGCTGCGCGGCGCGTCCTTCGCGACGCGCGGTCGCATGCGCAGCGCGAAGTACCGCAACTTCTACCTGCCGCAGCGTGATGACATGTTCTGCGGTTTTCGCAGCTGCGTCGCTTGACGGGTTGAGTGGCTCCGCGATCGCCCATTTCGAACAGGCGGCGAATCGGATCCTCACGGCAGGGCGAACACGATCACCGAGCCGCCGCGCCGGGAATTCACTTGGGTGTCAACACCGAGTTGCCCGCCATGGCCAGCCCACCGCCGATGGGCAGTTGTGCGGTATCGAACTTCAATACCATCTTGCCGGGGGCGCGGTGGCCGCCCTGCTGGGCGGCTGGCCTGGTTCAGGGGCTGCTTTGGCGCGCCAGGCCAAGGCGTTCGACGATCAGCCGTTCTTTCGCAAACGCCTCTCGGCACGCCGCTTCGTAGTCCGCCGGTCCGAGGTAGGCCAGTTCCTGGTCGTACTTGGCGATCTCCTGCACGAACGCGTTGTCGAACATCGCCTTCCTGAACGCGTCGTGCAAGGTGTTGCGCACCGCGGCAGGCAGGCCCCGCGGGCCGCCGAGGCCATAGGGCGACATCGCAACGATGTCGAAACCCAGCTCGCGCAGGGTCGGGGCATTCGGCCAGCGTTTCGAGCGCTGCGCGGCCAGCGTGGCCAGCAGGCGCAAGCGGCCCGATTCCACTGCCGGCCCGAAGCCGGTGGAGTTCACGCCGGCCATCACCTGGCCCGCCGCGATCGCGTTCAATTGTTCAGCGGTTCCCTTGTACGGCACGTGGATGTACTTCAAGCCGCGGCCGGTGAACAGTTCTTCGAGCACAACATGCGGCGTGGTGCCCACACCATTCGTCGCAATGCTGAGTTCGCCGGGGCGGGCGCGCGCGACCGCGAACAGCTCTTCCAGGCTGCGGATCGAGCTGGTCGCGCTGACCAGTACGCCGAACGTGGTGCCGGAAATCTGGAGGATCGGCGTCACATCGCGAATCGGGTCCCAGAGCACCTTCTGGGTGTGCGGCGCGCGGAAGATCGGTTGCGGCAACTGCGCGATCGTGTAGCCGTCCGGCTCGGCCTGCTGCAACAGCGGCATCACCAGGGTTCCGCCCGCGCCACCGCGGTTTTCAACCAGCACGCGCTGGCCCAGCACGTTGCCTGCCAACTCGGCGAGCAGCCGCAACGAAATGTCGGTGGCGCCACCCGCCGGCCAGGGCACCCACAACGTGATCGGGCGCGACGGGAATGCGCTGGCGCGCGCCGGCTGCGCCGACAGGCCGATCAAGGCCGCAACTGCAGCGGAGGCGACGAATTTTCGACGCGACAGTGTCAAGGGTTGGCCCCCGGTCGCAACCTTCACGTGGTCGACGCAGGGGCGATGCGGCGGCCTCATGGCGGCGGCCCGCCCTTCCTCGCTGCACCGGCAAAGCCGCGCTGCGGGTCGTAGCCGCGGCAGGCGAGCGCGAAGAACGCCAGCAGACAACCGATCACGACCCAGGGCGCCAGGCCGGGGTCTTTGCCGTACAGCGCGAAGCGGATCCACTCGATCGCGTAGGTGAAGGGGTTGAAGCGAGCGAGTTGGTACACCCAGTCGGCCCCCGACTCCTGCAGCTTCCACAGCGGGTACAGCGCGGTGGAGAGGAAGTACATCGGGAAGATCACGAAGTTCATCGTGCCGGCGAAATTCTCGAGCTGTTTGATGTGCACCGACAACAGCAGCCCCAGCGCACCGAGCATCAGCGCGCCGCACACCAGCGCCAGCAAGGCGTGCAGGCCGTCCCAGCCCAGCACCGGCAGGGTCGTTCCGATCAATGCCGCGACGATCAAGAAAGCCAAGGCCTGCAGCACCGACAGCAGCGCAGTGGCGCACAGTTTCGAAAACAGCAACCAGGGGCGCGGCAGCGGCGCGGTGAGCAGCAGCCGCATCAGGCCCATCTCGCGGTCGTAGACCATCGCCAGCGACGACTGCATGCCGTTGAACAGCAGCACCATGCCCACCAGGCCGGGGGCGATGTAGACGTCGTAGGGTATGTAGGTGTCGTAGGGTTCGACGATGGCGACGCCGAACACGTTGCGAAAGCCCGCCGCGAACACCGCCAGCCACAACAGCGGGCGCACCAGCGCCGAGACGAGCCTGCCGGTCTGTTGCGAGAACTTGAACAGTTCGCGCAGCACGATGGCGCGCAGCGCCTGCAGGGCGTGCGCCAGGCCCCGGCGCGCGCCGCCGGCGGTCGCATCGCCTGCTGCGTACGCGTTCATCGGGCGGCCTTGCAGAGTTTTTCGGGCGCGTCGGCGCCGAGCGTGTCGAGCACCTCGCTGGGGTGCAGCAGGCCTTCGATCGGCGCCGTGCCGATCACGCCTTGGCCGTCGGTGAGTTGCAGCGGCTGGCGCAACTGGCCGTCCCACGGTCGGAAACTCATCTGGGTGCCTTTCGAGCCGTCGAGTTGCAGCTTGGGCAGCGCCTGCGCCCAGCTCGCAGCGCTGCCCTTGGGTGCTGCCGAGACGAGGGCCACGAGGGCCTTGCCGGCCATCCATGCCGCCCAGTCCTGCGCCGTCATCGCTCGCTTGTTGGCCTTCGCAAAGCGGCGCACCACCTGCGGTGCGCCGAAACGTTCGAACTGCGCATGCCAGGCCAGCGCCACCAGGCCGGCGTCGCCCACCACCGGACGCGGCAGCACGGTACGGTACGGCAATGAACGGGCGAATTCGCCATCGCTGTCGACCACCCACACCGCGTCGTACTGAGCCGCGCCGGTCAGCAGCAAGGGATTGGCCAGGTCGCGTTCGCGAGGATCGGCCGACAACTTGAAGGGTTTGCTCGCGACCACCTGCAAGCCATAACGTTTCATCGACGCCTGCGCCGTCGCGGCACGCAGCGTGTCCGCGGGCGACGCGCCGGTGAGCAACAGCAGTTTGGTCCACTTGCGCGCCACCAGTGCTTGCGCCAGGGCGTCGGCACGCATGCGTTCGCTGGGCAGCAGGTGGAAGAGGCGCGCTCGGCAGTCCTGCTGGCGCAGGCTGTCGGCGGGTTCGCTGAGGTTGAGCACCGGCAGCTTCACCGCATCGACAACGGCGAGCGCCCAGGCAGCGGGCAGGTCAACCAGCAGCACGGCGGCACCGGCCTTCTCGGCAGCGGTGGCGGCGCCGCGCGCGGCGTCCAGGCTCGCGGCCGTCGCGTGATTGACATTGACGGCCGCACCCAGTGATTCCAGCTCGAACTGGCTCTCTTCAACCGCCATCGCCACCGCGTCGGTGAGCGCACCGCCCGAGTGGCCGAGGTAGGCACGCTCGAGCCGGGTGCGCTCCAGGCGCGGATCATCGGCGAGCCCGATCAGCGTGGCCTTGAGCGTCGCGGCGCGCGCCGGCAGAACCAGCAGGGCCGAAGCCGCTGCGAGCGACAGTGCGACCAGCGGCGTCATCGTCCGCGTGATCACTTTGTGATCACCTGCGGGATCGCTGGAATCAGCATGGCCGCAGCGGCGCGCCCTGCACCGGTCATTCGACGATCACCACGCCGTAAGGCACCCGGCCGACCGGGATGCTCTTGAGCGCCTTGGCACCCGCCACGTCGACCACCGTGATGTCGTCGCTCAAGCCATTCACGACCAGCAGTTTCGCTTCGGCCTTGTCGAGCATCACGTTCCAGGCGCGTTTGCCCACCAGCACCAGGTTCGTCACCTTGCGGCTGGCGACGTCGACGAAAGCGACGTGATTGGCCTTTCCCATCCCCACAAAGGCCCGCTTGCCGTCACGCGTGATTTGAATGCCCACCGGCGTGATGTCGGCAGCGCGCGCACCCTTGACCTCGAACTTGATCGTGCCGATCACGCTGTGGTCAGCGGTCGAGACGATGCTCACGCTGGCGTCGAGCTCGTTGGTGACCCACAACTCCTTGCCGTCGGGCGTGATCGCCATGCGGCGCGGGCGTTTGCCGACCTTGACGTTCTTCACCACTTTGGCG
Source organism: Rhizobacter sp. (assembly GCA_031396425.1). Taxonomy (GTDB): domain Bacteria; phylum Pseudomonadota; class Gammaproteobacteria; order Burkholderiales; family Burkholderiaceae_C; genus JAEMQF01. Next base: position 6,908 of record JANNKS010000141.1, read on the forward strand.
CTGGCGGTGTCGATCACGTGCACCATGCTCGCCACTTCCGAAGTGACGTACAGGGTCTTGCCATCGGCGCTGACCTTCACGCCTTCGGGCTCCTTGCCGACCTTGACCTTCTTGAGGACCTTGCCGGTTGCCGCTTCGATGAAACTGGCTTCGCCTTCGTCTTCGTTCGACGCGTAGATGGTCTTGCCGTCGGGTGACAGATCGAAGGCTTCGGGCTCGTCGCCCAGGCCGACCCGGCGCAGCGACTTGCCGCTGGCCGGATCGATGATGTCGGCCTGGTTCGAATCGGTGCAGGCGACCATGACCTTGCCATCGGGCGTCAACTGAAGGTGGCGAGCCCGCTTGCACGTCGCGATCGTGCCCTTCACCGTCAGCGTCACCATGTCGATCAGGGTCAGTGAATTGTCCTTTTCGCTCGACACGTAGGCCGTGCCTTGGGCGAGCGTAGGCCCCGCGGCCGCGGCCGCGGCCAGGGCCAGCGCGATGAGGGAAAGGGAGCGGGAACGGTTCAACATAAAAGGCGTCTCCTTGCTTGGTGATGGATCGTTAAACGGATCGAAATGCATTCAACTCGTGCGCTTGATGAAGCCCGCCTCGAGCGTGGCCTCGCCGAGCGCCCGGGTCACTTCGACCGGTGTGCCGTCGGCCAGCAGTGAGCCCTTGTGCAACACCAGCACCCGGTCTGCGCCTTCGGCCTCTTCGACCCAGTGCGTCGCCCACAGCACGCTGACGCCGCGTACTTTCACGTCGGCATGGATGGCCGCCAGCAGGTCGCGGCGCGACTTCGGGTCCAGGCCGACCGTGGCTTCGTCCATCAGCAACACGGCGGGTTGGTGCAGATTGGCGCGAACGAGTTCCACCTTTCGCCGGTTGCCGCCCGAGAGTTCGCGCGCCTTGCGCTCCAGGTCGCCGGCGATGCCCAGTTGCGCGCAACTGGCTTCGATGCGTTCGTTCGCCAGCGCGCGCGGCAGGCCTTGCAAGTCGGCCTGGAACAGCAGGTTGCGGCGCACACTCAGGTCGAGGTCGAGCGAGACCTGTTGAAACACGACGCCGATGTGGCGCAGCGCCTGGGTCGCGGCATTGCGCAGCGAGTGGCCCGCCACATCGACGCTGCCTTCGTCTGCGGCAAACAGGCCGGTGAGAACCTGGAACAGTGTCGACTTGCCGGCGCCGTTCGGTCCGAGCAAGGCCACGAACTGGCCTTTCGGAATCGCGAACGAGAGGTTCTTCAACGCGACGCGTTCGCCGTAGCGTTTGGTGAGGGCATAAATGCGCAGCATCGGCAGGGGCGGCTCCAGAAGCGCACGATTCTCACCGCTGCCCGGCAAGGGCCGACCTAGGGAATGCGATGCCGGGAAATATTCCTGAAATTCATGAGCGTCCCGCTTTGGCACGGTCGGGATCAGCACCCATGGGTTCGGGCGGGCCCAATGCAGTTTCAAATCGTTGCATCGCGCGGGCCCGGGCGTCAGGTCGGCTTGGGTTTGCGATAGGTCCACCAAGGCAGCACGGAGCGCAGCGCGAGCACTTCGCCGCTTTGTTCGGCGGCGTAACCGGGCAGGGTTTCAAGTTGCTTGCGCCAATTCGACGTGCGCAGCAGGCCGAGCAGGGCTTGAACGTTTGGTTGTTCGAGTGCCTGGCGCAGCACCACCAGGAAATACTGCTCGCGTGCCAGCGGCACGAAGCCCAGGCCGCGGGCGCGCGCTGCAGCCTCGATGCCGAACGCCGCATCGGCGCTGCCGCTGGCCACAGCTTCAGCGGCTGCCCGATGGGACGATTCAACGCGTTCGAAGCCGTCAATGTGCGTCGACGCAATCTGGCTTTGATGCAGCAACTCGTCGAGTACCACGCGCGAACCCGAATCATGTCCGCGGTTGATGAACCGCACGCCGGTTCGGGTCAAACCCTGCAGGCCCTTGAACCCGAGCGGGTTTCCCGCTGCAACGATGAGCCCTTGAGTGCGTTGCGCAAAGCTCACCAGCTTGTGCCTGCCCGGCTTGAGCAGCGGTTTGTAGACGCGCGCCGTGGTCGAGCCGAGGGGTGAAGCGGTCAGCGCGTGAAACCCGGCCATCATGCAGCGGCCCGCGTTGAGCGAGGACAGCGCTGCGACGCTGCCGGTGAACTGAATGTCCAGGTGCAGGCGGTGCTCGGCCTGCGCCAGGCCGCGCAACAGTGGCAACGCATCGTCATGGCTGGCATGAATGGGTATCACACCGGCACTGGCATCAAAGGCGACCGCAAAAGCCTGTTCCAGCTCGCTGCGCAGGGCTTCGATCTGCGGCGCGAGGCGCGCCTGCGCGCGTCGCTCGGCCCACAGCAGCTTTTCGCCGAAGTTCGACAGTTGCGCGGCCTGGCCCTTGACCCACACCACGAGTGTCTGACCGAGATCGAGCTCCCAGCGTTTGAGTTCGCCCCAGACGTGGCGGTACGACAGTTGCAGCGTTCGCGCCGCGCCGCTGATCGAACCGGTGTCGTGCACCGCCGCCAGAAGTTCGAGCAAGGGGTGGTGCAGGTCACGCGCCTGTTCTCGAGCCTTGCCCAGTGTGTACGTCAGGTGCACCTTATGCATTGCTGTTCATATCGTTGATCGCGAGGCCTCGCCCCAGAATGTCGGGAGTATGAAAGAACTTGGATGAGTGACTTCGGCGAAAGCATTGCAACCGCCATCGAATTGATCCTCAACAGCGACCGCATCCTTTTGCGCACCGTGTCGCTGTCGCTCTGGGTGAGTGGCCTGGCCACACTGATCGCAGCCGGTTTCGGCTTGGTGCTGGGTGCCTGGCTGGCGGTGGCGCACTTCCCGGGACACCGGCTCGTCGTGATGGCGGTCAACACGCTGCTGGCGTTGCCGTCGGTGGTGGTCGGGCTGGTGGTGTACTTGCTGCTCTCGCGCAGCGGGCCCCTGGGCGCCTGGGGCATCTTGTTCACACCGGCTGCGATGGTGTTCGCACAAACCCTCCTCGTGATGCCCGTGATCGCAGCGCTGACGCGCCAGCTGGTGGGCGACTCGCTGCGCGACGGCGGCGATCAATTGGGCTCGATGGGCGCAGGTCGGCTGGCGAGCGCATTGCTGATGCTGGTGCACGACCGCTGGGCGGTGCTGACGGTTCTGATCGCGGCCTTCGGCCGCGCTATCTCGGAGGTCGGCGCGGTGATGATCGTGGGCGGCAACATCGACGGCGTGACGCGCGTGATGACCACCTCGATCGCGCTCGAAACCAGCAAGGGTGACCTGCCGCTGGCGATGGCGCTGGGCATCGTGCTGTTGCTGGTGGTCGGCGTGATCAATGGGGCCATCGGCCTGGTGCAGCGCGGGCAGGGTTCGGCGCTCGCGGGGGTGCGATGAAAGCGGCGTTGTCAGTCCCCACGGTCCCGTTGCACTCCATCGTTGAAACGCTGCCGAGCGACGCTGCGCCGCCGCCCGCCGGGCGGCCGCCATTGCTGAGCCTGCGCGAGGTGTCGGTGCGCTTCGGCAGCGTTCAGGCGCTGCACAAGGTGTCGCTCGACGTGGTGCGAGGCGAATTTGTGGCGCTGGTCGGCTCGAACGGTTCCGGCAAGACCACGCTGCTGCGGGCCTTGCACGGCATGCTGACGCTGCAGGGAACGCGCCATGTTGCCGATCCGTCGGCTGCGCAGGCGATGGTTTACCAGCGGCCATTCATGTTGCGTCTGTCGGTCGCGAACAACCTGCGTCTGGCGTTGTGGCTGGCCGGCGTGCCGCGCCGCGAATGGGCGCAACGCCTGGTGCTCGCGCTGCAGCGCGTCGGCCTCGGGGAACTGGCCGGGCGGCCGGCACGCGCGTTGTCGGGCGGTCAGCAGCAACGTCTTGCGCTGGCCCGTGCCTGGGCGATGCGACCTGCGGTCCTGTTTCTCGACGAACCCACCGCGAGCCTCGACCCGGCCGCCAAACGCGAAGTCGAGGCACTGTTGGCGGGCTTTTCAGCTGAAGGCATGACGCTCGTGATGAGCACGCACAACCTGGGGCAGGCCAAGCGGCTGGCGGGCCGGGTGGTGTACCTGGAGGGCGGCGAAGTACACGCCGACCTGTCCGTAGCCACATTTTTCAGCGACCGTCTCGACGGCGCCGCAAGTTTGTTCCTCAAAGGAGAAATGGCATGAAAACTCGACTGATGGCCGGCGCGCGCAAGCGCCGGTTCCTGCGGCTCGCCTGCGCGGCTGCGATCACCTGGTGTGCTGCGGCGACGACACTGGCACAGGACAAGTTCATCGTGATGGCGTCGACCACCAGCACCGAACAGTCGGGCCTGTTTGCGCATCTCCTGCCGGCCTTCAAGAAGGCCTCCAACCTCGACGTGCGCGTCGTCGCGCTGGGCACCGGCCAGGCGCTCGACATGGGCCGGCGCGGCGATGCCGATGTGCTGTTCGTGCACGACCAGGTGGCCGAGGAAAAGTTCGTCGCCGATGGCTTCGGCCTGGCCCGCCGCGCCGTGATGTACAACGACTTCATCATCGTCGGCCCGAAAACCGACCCGGCCGGGGTGAAGGGCAAGGACGTGATCGAGGCCTTGAGGAGGCTCGCGGCGTCGACCTCCCCCGCTGCGGCAGCTTTCATCTCGCGCGGCGACAAGAGCGGCACCCATGCCGCCGAGCTGCGCTACTGGAAGGCCGCCGGCGTCGATGCGCCATCGGGCAAGGTTGCGGGCTACAAGGAATGTGGTTGCGGCATGGGTCCGGCGCTGAACATGGCCTCGTCGATGCCGGGTTATGCGCTCACCGATCGCGGCACCTGGCTGTCGTTCAAGAACCGCGGCGACCTGACGATCCTGGTCGAGGGCGACAAGCGCCTGTTCAACCAGTACGGTGTGATCGTCGTCAACCCGGCCAAACACCCGCATGTGAAGAAGGACCTGGCGCAGCAGTTTGCGGATTGGGTGGTGTCGACCGATGGCCAGGCGTCGATTGCCGGCTACAAGATCGGCGGTGAACAGCTGTTTTTCGCGAATGCCGACAAGGACAAGTAGGGTATACCCATGGGGCCCGTGAACCTGCACTGTCCCGTTTCGGTGCAGCGCAATCCGATTTCGTCTCGATTGACGGTTCTGGCTGTCGCTTGGCTCGTGCCAAGGCAACCTAGGCTTGTCAGGCCATAAGGGAACTCCTGGACTGTTCAGCGCCAGGGCCGGCTTGAACAATCGATCCATCGCCGCAGGGCCCTGCGCGATGCTGCCAACCAAGGAGATTCACGTGAGCGTGTCCCTGTCACTGACTGTCAACGGCAAAGCCATCTCGGCCAACGTCGATCCGCGAACGCTGTTGGTGCAGCTGATCCGCGAAAACCTTCAACTCACCGGCACGCATGTGGGCTGTGACACCGCCCAGTGCGGCGCGTGCACCGTGCACCTGAACGGCCGTGCCGTGAAGGCCTGTTCCATGCTGGCCGTGCAGGCCCAGGGCGGCAACGTCACCACCATTGAAGGGCTGGCAACTGACGGCAATCTGCACCCGATGCAGGCGGC
>JANNKS010000151.1:0-14159 GCA_031396425.1 Rhizobacter sp.
ACACCGGTGCCGCTGTTGAAGCTCGCGCTGATCGCGGTGCCGGCGGTGTTGGCGGCGAGCACCTCGTTGGCGCCGTCCGGACGAGTCAACAGCGTCGCGGTGAGCAAGACAAGGTTCGTGCTGGTGGCGTCGGTGACGGTCGCATCGGTCCCGACGATGACCTTCGGCCCCGCGAGCTCGGTCCATTGGGTGGCGAAGTTGCCGTCGGTCGAACCGGAACTGTCGTCAGCGTCGAGGTCGATCAGTGGCCGGTTGTCGGCGACGACCACGCTCGCCGAGAACTCCGAGGTGTTGTTCGACGTATCGGTTGCGGTGGCAGTGACCCGGTCGGCGCCGACCAACGAGCCGGCGGCGAAGGTGAAGGAGAACTGGATCGCGCTGGCGTCGTTGGTGCCCGCCGTGCCGCTCGCGCCCACGGTGCCGCGACCGATCAAGCTGCGACCCTCTCCGTTGACGCCGGCGGCACCGTCGGATACGAACAATTCCACCAACGCGCCGGCACGCGCCTCGCCGGTGATCGTGACGACGCTGCCCATCAACGATGCGCCGTAGATTACCGGGAAATTCTGCAGGTTGTTGGCGCCGCCGTCCGCGTCGTTCGCGTCGTTGGCGGTGACGCCGGCGGCGCCGAGGTCGATGCCTTGACCCGTGTTGCTGTGCATCGCGTTGCCGAGGATCGCAACCGACGTGCTGGCGGGAACGTAGATCCCGTCGCCGGCGTTGAAGGCGATCGTATTGCCCTGCCCGTTGACCGTGCCGCCGATGACCGTGCTGTTGGCGGTGCCGCCGTTGCCGACCAGGATGCCGTGGCCGGCGTTGCCGAGCGCACTCGTGCCGTTCGCGGCGGTACCGATCAGGTTGCTGCGGATCACGGTGCCGGTGCTCGCGCCGGCGTCGCCGAGGTCAATGCCGTCGCCGCTGTTGCCGGCAATCAGATTGTTCAGCACCTGGTTGTTGAGCGCGGCGTTGTCGATGTCGACGCCGTCGTCGACGTTGCCGAAGTCGAGAGTGCCGGTGACGTCGGTGCCGATGTAGTTGTTCTGAACGATGTTGTTGTTCGAGCCGCCGGCGACACCGCCGATCTGCACGCCGTCGCTGTTGCCGGCGATTACGTTGCGGTGCGCCGTAGTGGCGCCGCCGATCGTGTTGTTGCTCGCACCGTCGATGATGAAGACGCCGTCGTTGCCGTTGCCGAGCTGCGTCGCGCCCGTCGCGCTCAGGCCGATGTAGTTGCCGGCGACGCTGTTGTTGCTCGCGCCCGCGCCTTCGAAGCTGACGCCGTAAAACGCATTGCCCGAGATGACGTTGCGGTCGGCCGCCGTCGTGCCGCCGATCGTGTTGCCGCTCGACAGCACACGGATGCCCGCGGCCGTGTTCGCCTCCGTGGCACCGGCATCGTCGCCGGCGGTCGTCAGCCGGCCGATGTAGTTGCCGGCGATCAGGTTGCCGTCCGAGCCGGCCTGGATTTCGATGGCGTCGCCGCTGAAGTCACGGATGACCAGGCCGCGGATCGTGCTGCCGTCGGCGGTGCCGGTTAGCACCAGGCCGTCGGCGGTGAAACTGTTGTTGCCGTCGAGGATGATCGCCGGTCGATTGGCGTTGGCGGCGAAGCTGTCGTCGGTGCTTGCATCGATGATCAGCGCGCCGGTGATCGCCGGCAAAGCCGACGCGACGTTGATCGTATGCGCGCCGGCGCCGGCAATATTGAATCGGATGAAGTCGGTGCCCGCCGTATTGTTGGCGGCCGTGATCGCCTCGCGCAGCGAAATGACACCGTCGGCGCCCTTGTTCGCATTCAGGGCGGCAATCGACGTGACCGTGCCGTCGCTGACATCGGACGTCGTCGTCACCACCAACGTGTTTGCGACGCCGGCGACGTTGACCGTCGCATCGGTGTTGGCGCTCGTCTGGCCATCACCATCGTTCAACACAAAGCGCACCGTGCGCGCACCGCCGGTGGGGCTTGCAGCGTCGGTGTTCTGGTAGGTGATGTTCTGGGTCAGCGCCGCGGTATTGGTGCTGTTCGCGTTGGCGTTGAGCGTGATCACCAGGTTGCTGCCGCTGCTGCCGCCCGCCCAGGTGCCGATGGTCGTGCCGGCATAGGTGACGTTCGCGCCAGACACGCCGATCTGGCCGGCACCGCTGCCTTGATTGCGGATCGCGAGCACATCCTCGGCCGCGTCGCCGCCGCTGACAACGGCCACGGTCAGCGTGCCGGTGTTGAAATCAGCGGAATCAGGATCGGTCACCGCGGCGGCGTTGCCCTGATCGATGATGACCGCGCCGCTGCCATTGATGTAGGCGAGCGCATCCCCGGCCAGATTCGTGATGACCGGGGTGGTGATTTCGTAGGTGACGACAAGTTGGGCAGCCGTCGACGGGCTGGTGTCATAAGCCTGGGAGGCGCGGTGGCCCGTCCCGGTGATGATGATCGCCAGATCATTTCCCGAAGCCCATGTGCCCTGATCCACGATTTCCTGCACCACGGAAGAGAGATCGGGCGAGTTGTAATCCGAGCCGGACGTCCAGGCGGTCGGTGTCCAGGCGGTGGAAGCGCTGGTCAACGCCCGGCTGCTGATATCGCCACTGGTGGCCGTGAAGGTCGGTGCATCGCCAATCAATTGCCCTTTCAATGTCAGGCTGGTCGGATCACTGTTCGTCATTCCGGAGTCCGCCGGCACCGCTCGAAAGACGACATACGCGTTGGTAATGGTCGCACCGACGGGAATGTTCAATCCCGTGAAACGGAGCCCGATCGTCTGCACACCGGCGGTGGGAGACTGGAAGTCGCTCACAAGCTCGATGTCGCTGCTGCTGAGCCACATCCTGTTGGGGGTCGTTCCCGTGGGTCCTTCTTGTTCGGCATCATCACTGGCTGCTCCCACCCGTTGAGTCAAGGTAGGCAGAACCCCCTGCCAGTTCATCTGACCATCGGAGTCGAGGGCCAGTTCGGCTTCGATGAGGCCGGCGTGGTATTCGAAGTTCCAGTCGCCCCCGAGGATGGCCGAGCCGCTCTTGTCCGTGCTGGCCGCCACGTCGGCGCCCGTCAGACGAGCCATGTTCTGCACGAAGGCTTCGCCGCTCGCATCCTGCGCAACGTCACAACCATAGAGCAGCAGATCGCCGTCGGCGCTGAGCGCCTGCCCCCAGCGCGCCACCGCCTCGGCATCGACCGCGAGCCGCGCCGCATCGAGCTGCGTGCTGCCGATCTCGATTGCACCGTCGGCGCCGTGCGAAATGATGTGGATCGCCGCCAGGCCGTGTTCGCCCGCGAGCACGCGGTTGATCTGCTCGATGCCGTCTTCATCGGCATTGAGCATCACGATGTCGAACATGCGCCCATTGGCGCGTTGCTGCATCAACCCGTCGGCAAGCTTCATTGCGTCGGGCTCGCGGCTGTCGATGTAGACGATTTCGAGTTCGCTCTGGGCTTGGCTTGACGTCTGCGCCGGGCTCTGCGCCTGCGCGGGCGCCGCATGGGCCGATGCCACGTCGGCCGCCGTGCCGGCTGTCGTGCCAAGCAGCGTGCCGGGCTCGAACTGGCGCACCTGCGCCACGCCCGGCATTCCGCTGTGGCCGAGCAGTGCGGCCGCGTCGGCGGAATAGAGGATGCGTGGCTCGAGCTCCTCAACCAGCAGGCGGCGACGCGGTGAACGCGGTTTGGGGTCGGGCATGGTCAACAAGGCCGGGTTGTGAAAGCGACGGCTGCGGCTCCTCGATTCGGCTTACTCAGGGTTCGGTCACACTGCCCTGATGGGCGAGCGTTCGCTTCGCGTTCAGGTTCACATTCAGGTTCGCATTCGGGTTCGCCAGCGGCGGCTGAGGCTTGGCACGCGCCTCGGCCGGTGCTGCAGCGCCCGGTTCCGTGCGGCGCGACGTGCCCGTCACCCGCACGAGCGGCAAGGTGACTTCGGTGGGCGTCGCGCTGGCCGGGTTGAGCGCCGGTGCGGTCGTCGCGGCCGGGGGCGCTGCAGGTGGGGGCACTGCAGGCGCCACTGGTGCCTTTGCAATGCCGAACTCGGCCTTGCAGCGCAGCCCCGGCGGCAGCGCACCGCCGTGGTTGGGCATTTGAAGGTGCACGCGGAAGGTGTTGCTGGCCGGGTCGACCACCTTGTCGATCATCGTCACGAGCGCGGTGGCCGCCGGGGCACCCGGAAACTCCGGGCTCACGTTGGCGCCGCCGCCCATCTGCACGCGGCTGTACATCGCCACCGGCACCACCAGCTGCACGCGCAGCGGGTCGACCTTGGCGATGCGAAGCAAGGGCTTTTCGTCGACGCGCTCGCCGGGCGACACGTAGCGTTCCGCCACCACGCCGTCGATCGGGCTGCGGATGGTGCGCTGCTCGAGCTGCGCCGCCGCCACGTCGCGCTCCTGGCGCGACAGGTCGCGCTGCTCACGCGCCTGCACCAGTTTCTGCTCGGCCAGGTCGGCTTCGGCGCGCGCCTGCTCCAGGGCCTGCTGGGTGACAAACTTCTTGCTCACCAGGTCGCGGGTGCGCTCGAGCTTCTTGCGGTTGAACTCGGCGCTCGCCGTGGCGGCCTGGATGTCGGCGTCGGAGCGGGCGCGCAAGGTCGCCACGCTCAATGCGGCACGTTCCACCGAGTCGCGCAGCACAGCCAGGACCTGGCCCTTGTTGACCCGTTCGCCGCGCTCCACTTCGACGCGCTCGACCACGCCGATCACCGGGCTGCCGACCTCGGCGATGCGTTCGGCTTCGATCAGGCAACCCAGCGCCGGCATCGGCGCTGCAGCCGCGGTGGGTGCCGCAGCACCCGCCTGGCCAGTGCCCAGCGACAACACCAGCAGTACGCCGACAGCGCCGCACAGACCGCGCGGCGCGGCAGTCTTTGCAGCCGGCGCGCCGGGCCGAAGAGGGAGGGTCGTGTTCATGATGCGGTACGGGGTGTCAATTCAGGGGTGGCTGTTCAGGGGCGGCGGTTCAGGGGCGGCAGTGCGCGTCGGTTCATGGCGGTCTATTCGGCGCTGCCACCAAAGCCGAGTTGGCGTTCGCTGCGCTGGTCGCGTTCGATCAGGCGCCGGCGTTGCACCCGCTGGCTGGTCTCTTCGGCGCGTTGCGGCCAGCGCGCCAGGGCGTGCGCCAGCCAGGACGGCAGCGCATGCGCGCAGCGGCGCAGCGCCGAGCGCAGGGGCACCGGCAGGCCGCGCGCCAGCAACGCGCTGTCGAGCGACAGCCAGGTCTCGACCGAGCCCGCATCGCCCTGCCGCGCGGAGCGGCCGGCAAGTTGGCGGTCGATGCGGCGCGCACCGTTGAGCTGGCAACACAGCACGTGCAGGCCACCCAGCGCTTGCACGCCGGGCCCGAGTTCGATGTCGGTGCCGCGGCCCGCCATGTTGGTGGTGACGGTAATCGCGCCGCGTTCACCGGCGCGCGCCACGACGGCCGCTTCGTCATGGTCGTTGCGGGCGTGCAGCAGCGCGTGCGGCAGGCCGCGTGCGGCGATCTGTGCGGCCAGCACCTGCGCCTCGGCGACCGAATCGGTCGCCACCAGCACCGGGCGGCCTTCGCGGTGCAGCTGGGCGACGCGCTCCACCACGGCAGCCCACAGCGCCGGGTGATCAGCGAACAGGCGCGTCGGCCCGACGCGGCGCCGCGCCGGCCGGCGCAGCGGCACGCGCCGCACCGCCACGCCGTAGGTGGCCATCAGCTCGGCGCGCGCCTCGTTCAAGGTGCCGCTCATGCCGCCCAGGCGCAGGTAGCGCGGGAAGAAGCGTTGGTAGGTGATCTGCGCCAGCGTGCTCATCGACGGGCTGGGCTCGCAGCCCTCCTTCGCTTCGATGAGCTGCTGCAGGCCGTTCGACCAGGCGCGCCCTTCGGCAATGCGGCCGGTGGTTTCGTCGATGATGACCACCTTGGCGTCGCGCACCAGGTAGTGGCGTTCGGGCTGGTAGACATGCAACGCGGCGAGCGCCAGGCTGACCGCGTGCTCGCGGTGCAGGCGGTTGCGCCAGGCGGGCGAGGCAGACGCCTCGGCCAGCGACACGGCCGCGCGGCCCAGGCGCGCGCGGCCGGGCTCGGTCAGCGTGGCGCTCAGGTGCTCGGCGTCGAGGCTGAAGTCAGTGCCTTCACGCAAGGTGCGCGCGAAGCGCAGCGCGTGTTGTGCATGGTCCTGTGCCGCAGCGGTGTCGCCGCTTTGCGACAGGATCAGCGGCACGCGCGCTTCGTCGATCAGGATCGCATCGGCCTCGTCGACGATCGCCATGCACAGGCCGCGCAGCAGCGCCGGCGGCGGCGCGATCGGGTTCAGGCGCGCGAGCGGAGCGGCCAGCGCATCGCGGCGCCGTTTGGCGGTTGCGCCGTGTGCACCCACCGTGCCGGTCAGGCCATCGCGCAGATAGTCGAACACCAGTTCCTTGGCGGTGACGTAGGTGATGTCGTTGGCATAGGCGCGTGCGCGCGCATCAGGCTTGTCGGCCTGCACCACCCAGCCCACGCTCAGGCCGAGCGCCTTGTACAGCGGCATCAATCGTTGCGCATCGCGCGCCACCAGGTAGTCGTTCGCGGTGATCACGTGCACCGGCATGCCCGCCAGCGCGCCGACGGCCGCCGCCAGCGCGACGGCGAGCGTCTTGCCTTCGCCGGTGGCCATCTCGGCGAGCCGGTTGTCGAGCACCGCGCGGGCGCCGAGCAATTGGGTGTCGAAAGCTTGCAAGTCCAGGCTGCGGCGAGTGGCCAGGCACACCAGGCCAAGCGCCAGCGCCGCCGCACGCGGTTTCAGGCCTTCGCGCACCAGCGCTGCACGCACCCTCCTCAGCGCGGCCAGCGGCTCAAGCAAGGCCAGCGCAGCTTCGGCAGCCCGCACCTGGGCGAGCCAGCGGGCATCGCTGTGGCGTAGCCAGAATGGCGTGGCGTCTTCGAGCCGATTCGCGGCGTGGCGCAGCCGGGCGTTGCAACGCTCGGCCAGGCGCGGCGGCTCGACCCGGCGTTCCGGGTAGTCGCCCCAGAGCAAACCGGGCACGGGAATGTCGAGGTGGCTCATCGCGTGCAGCGTTTCATGCGGACGGGGCGAAGTGCTGCAGGAACAACTGCGCGGCGCGCCGGTAGGCCTGCATCGCGAGCGGCTCGCTGCCGTGGTCGAAGCGAACCCAGGCGCGGCCGCCGACCCGCTCCAGCGTGTGGCCGGGAAGGGTCAGGTCGACCAGGTACACCGGCTCGAGCGTGTGCAGCCCGTCTTTCTCGGTCGCGTCGATGGCATACGGGCCGCCGCCGTGGTCCGCCAAGGCAGCGCTTGGCAGCTGGCGCGTGGCGGCGGGGATGGCGCCGCTGCGCTTGGCCAGCAGCACTTCGCCAGGGGCGCTGGCGAGGCGAACTTCGGCCTGGCGCACCCGGTGCTGCACCAGATAGGCCGAGTCTTCGTTCACCGCGGCGCGCACCCGCAACTCATCGGGCGCGAGCACGTGGCCGAGCGTCTGGCCGTGGCGCAGGAAGGTGCCCATCAGGTCGGCCTGGCGCGGCATCGCCAGCGTGCCGGCCGCTTCGGCGCGCACTTCGAGGTGGGTGATGCGTTCGGCGACGCGGTCCAGTTCGGCCAACGCCCGGTCGATGTCGAGCGCCAGGTTCTGAGCCGCGTTCGGGTCGCGCAGCAACTGCTGGAAATGTTCGACGCGCAGGCCTTCGAGGCGGCTCGCCAGTTGGTCGCGGCTGGCGATCAGTTCCGGGTTGTCCAGGCGCACGAGCAGGTCACCGGGCTGCACCTGGGCGCCATCGGCCAGCGGCAGTTCGGCCACGAAGCCTTCGATCTGGGGGCGCACCTGCGCTTTGTCGGGCAGCCACACCACCGCCGGCGCGACGGTCGAGAACGGCAGCGGCACGACGAACAGCGCCATCGCCACGCCCGCCACCAGCAGGCCCAGGCGCAGGCGCAAATACGCCATGTCGCGGCCCGGCTGGGTGGCGGCGAGTGCCTGGCGTGACCAGCCGAGCAAGGGTTGCAGCAGCACCGTGACACTCATGTAGAGCAGCGCCGCCAGGCCCAGCAGCACCCATTGCCCGCCGAGCCACAGTACCAGGGTCACCGAGATCAGCACCCGATACACCAGCGACAACGGCGCATAGCCCCACAGCCAGCGGCGCTCGCTGGCGGCGTGGGCCGGCAGTTCGGTGCGGGTGCCCAGCAGCAGGCGGCCGAGGTGGTGGCCCCACCAGGCGTTGCTGCGCGCTGCGAGGTTGGGCGCATCGCACACGTCGCACAGCACGTGATAGGCGTCGAAGCGCAGCAGCGGGTTGCCGTTGAAGATCAGCGTCGACACGGTGCCGATGAACGCGACGCCGAACGCGAGGTTGTGCACCAGGCCGGGCTGGGTCAGCAGCCAGACCCAGAAGCCGATCGCGGCAAGCGCCAGCTCGACCGCGATGCCGGCCGCGCCGACCATCGCGCGCTGGCTGCGGCGCGGGAACGCGGTGGCGGCGGACGCATCGACATATGGCGCGGGCACCAGGAACAGCAGGCCCACGCCGACCTCGTGCACCTCGCCGCCCCAGCGGCGCACCGCCAGCGCGTGGCCGAGTTCGTGCACCGCTTTCATCAGCGGGTAGACCAGCCAGAGCATCGCCAGATTGCCCATGCTGGCCATCTGCACCGAGGCATGGCTGCGCAGCGCCGGCCACTCGATGGCCGCCACCGCAACCGTGAGCAACAGCGCGAGCAGGCCGAACCAGAACACGGCCGGCCGGAACAGGGCGAACGCCAACGGGTCGAGGCGCTTGAGCCAGGCGGCCGGGTCGGCCAGCGGCAGGCGAAACGAGAACGGGTTGAGCATGCCGCGGCGGCGTTTGCGCACGCCGTCAGCGCGACGCCGCGTCAGTGCTTCGCTGTTCGCGGCCGCCTCGGACTTGAGCAGGTCCTTTTCGCCCAACTCGCCGAGCAAGGCCAACACCTCGTCCTGCGTCGGCGCGTCGTCGGGCTCGATCTCGAGCAGCGCATTCCAGACCTCGTGCACGGTGCGGCGCCCGTCGCAGCGGCCAATGAAGTGGTAGGCCGCGTCGTTGATGCGGTGCTGGCGGCCGGTCGATTCGTCCGACAGCACATACCAGCGCTGCTCGCGCCAATGCTGGCGCTGCACCCGCACCTGGGCGCGCAGGTACGGCCGCAGGCGCGCAACGCGGTACCACTGGGCACTGAACAGTGCGGCGGTCATGTCAGCGGTCCATTGCGCTGTGCGCCACCCGCGACGCATCAAACGAGCCGGCGCTGGGAAGGACCCGCTTGCGGCCCTTTGGCGCCGTTCGTCGCTGCACGCACCCCATCCTCCGCGCGAGGGCAGGTGGCCCGGCAACGCAGTGGCACACCTGCTCGTGGCGGGCCACCGTCGGTTGAAGCAGGGCGGTGGTGGTGCCCCCGGGCGGAGGCCCCATTCGCGGTGTCATGGCTCTTCGCACGCTTGGCTCGTGATGACGCGGCTGGCCGTTGTGGGTCTGGGTGGCGCCCCGCGAGCGTGGGCCGGAGAACGGGGGCGCCGCCACCGCCCTGGCGCGCTGTCGCTGTTGGGCTGGGCCTGCACGGACAGACGGGTTCCGCTGGCAGCGCCGGGCCACCTGCCCTCGCGCAGAGGCCGGCCTGCGCGCATCGACGAACCCCCGCTTGGGCCCGAAAGGCGCCCTACGCTCGTTGTTCAATGCTGTGCGTTTCATGCTAGGGGCTCCAGGTCCACAGCGCCATGCGCAGCCAGTCGACGCTGCGGTGGCCCCAGATCCAGGCCACCGAGCGCTCGCCGGCCTGCACTTTGGCCACCCCGTGCAGGCCCGGGCGCAACAGCGGCGCAGCGTCGTTCAGGCGCGCTTCGACCTCGAACACATTGCGTCCGTCGCGAACCGAAGCCACCGGCGTGACGCGTTCCACCACGAACCCGAGCGTGTCGCCCGGCAGCGACGCGAGTGCCAATTCACCACGCTGGCCCTTGTGCACATGCGCGATGTCGCGTTCATCGACCTCGACGATCAGGCGGTATTGCTCGGCGGGCGCAATCGTCATCAAGGCGTCGCCGCGCTGCACCGGGGCACCCAGCGTCTGGCTCAGGTCGCCCTTGATCACGACGCCGTCGATCGGCGCCAGCAACCGGGTGCGCGCGAGCTGCTGGCGCACCAGGTCGAGTTGGGCGCGGGCCTCACCGGCCTTGCCCTGGGCGATCACGAACTGGGCGCGGTCGGAGCGCGCCAGCGCGGCGGCGAAACCGTTCTCCTGCTGATTCAGAGCGCCTTCCCAGCGGCGCTGTTCGAGCACCAGGTCCTGGTCGGCGAGTTCCACCAGCAGTTCGCCGGCGCGCACGCTGTCGCCCGGGCGCACGTGGCTCTTGTGCAGAAAACCGTCCATCGGCGCGGCGAGCACGCGTTGCACCGCGCCTTCGATGCGCGCCGGCGCGCCGACGCGGTAGTCCACCGGCACGACGCTGGCCACCACCAGGGCGGCCACCACGACGGCGGCCATCAATTTGGGCAGCGGATCGTGGCGCCGCGTCATGCGTCTGCCGGCGCGGCGCAGCAGTTCGGCGCTGCGCGCGGCCCACGAGCGCTCGGCGCGCTGGCTCAGCGACACCAGTGGCCCGATGACGCAGGCCAGGCTGTCGAGCAAAGCCAGCTTCGATTCGCCCGGGGTGTCGGCGCTGCGCCATTCGGCGAGCAAGGCACCTACCGCGCGACCGCCCTGCACCAGCGCCACGCTGGCCACGGCGTGGCCGCTGCGTGCGGCCAGGTCGGCGTGTGCAAGCACGATGCGCATCGTGTCGGTGGGTGCCGCCGGGTAGACCACCCGCGCACCCTGGTCAGCGGCCTCCTGCATCGCCCCGGCCATCAGCCGCAACAACTCCTGGGCGCCCTTGAACTCGGCGCTGTTCGAAACCGCGACGATGTTCATCTCGCCGCCCTCCAGCACGCCGAGCGCGACGCGTTCGCAGCCGAGCATCGGTGCCAGATCACTCACGAACGCGAGCGCACCTTCCGTGAACGTGGCGTGGCGCAGAAAGGTGTCCTGCAGTTCCAGCACGCGCGCGGCATCGCCGCCGGACTGCGCCGCGGGTGCTGCCGAAAAGTTGTCGCCCAGGTCGACGCTGGCGCGCTCGAGGTCCTCGAACAGGGCTTCCACGCTTTCGCCGTCGCCCACCTGCACCGCCAACGCCACCGCCCCGAGGGTGCGCTCGCCGCTGCGCACCGGCAATGAAATGACGCGGTTGTGCCTGGCATCGACGGGCATCACGGTGGGTGCCACCATGACGCGGCGCGCGCGCTGGACCGCCGCATGCGCCACCGCATTGAGCGGCTGGGTCATGCCGCCGCCGGCTGGCCATTCGGCAACCGTCTGCGCTTGCCCGGGCACGCCGCTGGCGGCAATGACCAGGCCGCCGGCCACCCGGTCGGAGCTTTCACAATGGTCTTGCAGCCAGCGCTGGATGCTGGGAAGGTGCAGGGCACTCATGGCTTGATTCGGTTCAACTCCTGATACACCGCTATGTCAGTTCTTGTGATGTCGTTGGCACGGATTGCCGGTGATGAGCAGGTGTTCCTCACTTCCACGCCTACACGAGCGGGAACGCCGCTTCACGCTCCTGCTATCGGTCCGGCTGCGACCTTACTTGAGTGACGACGGCAAAGAGAGCCACCCTCATCCGGTCAAACCTCACATCTGAGCAAAAGTCGCCCGGCCGCGCATGGATTACTTTTCGTAACCCCTCCACCTTCGCGAAGGCGCGCCGATAACACCGGCATGGAGAGGCCTGAAGGCCCTCAAGTGACCCGCAAACCTCGCCCTTATCCGCCCACCGCGACGCCATGAACACAGAAACTTCTACGGCCACACCGCCGGCGACTTCGCAGGCGTCCGACCCAACGTCGCCAACCCAGGCAGCCGCTACGCACTCCAGGGCCAGGATCGTCGTGATCGATGACGAACCGCTGAACATCGCCGTGCTGGCTGAATTCCTGCAGGGCGCCGGGTACACCCGAATCGCGCGGCTGTCGGGTGACTTCATCACCGCGCAAGTCCTGCGCGACGAGCAGCCCGACCTGGTGTTGCTGGAGATGTCGCTGTCCCAGTCGAGAACCTTCGAGGTGCTGCAATGGATGCGCGCCGACACCACGCTGCGCCACGTGCCGGTGATCGTGCTGGCCGACCGGAACGAACTGCCGAGCCGCCTGCGGGCACTCGAACTCGGTGCGACCGAATTTCTGTGCAAACCGGTCGATCCTCGCGAACTGGCGCTGCGGCTGCACAACTGCCTGGCATCGAAGGTGCACTGCGATCAACTCATGTTGACCGATCCGCTCACCCGCTTGCCCAACCGCGAGGCCTTGCGGTGGCGGCTCGACAACGAGCTGAAACAAACGCTGCGCCACGCCACCATCGGTGCGGTGTTGCACTTCGGCCTGGACCGCTTCAAACAGGTCAACGACGCGCTCGGGCCGTCGATGGGCGATGAGCTGCTGCAGGCCGTGGCAACGCGGCTGCTGGCGGGTCTGCGCGACAGCGATTGCCTTGCCCTGCTGCAACCCGGCGACGACGAGGCGCTGCTGTCACGCGGCAATGGCGATGAATTCAGCGTGCTGCTGCCGCGCATCGCCACCACGCAAGACGCTGCAGGCGTGGCGCGCCGCATGATCGCTCGCATGGCCGAACCCTTCGTGCTTGCCGGGCATGAACTGTTCGTCAGCTGCCGGGTCGGCATTGCCGTGTTCCCGGGCGACGGCTCCGACAAGGACACGGTGCTGCAGCACGCCGGCGTGGCGATGCGCCATGCGCGCCAGAACGCGCCGACGAACGGCGATGGGATTCAGTTCTATTCCGATGATCTGAACGCGCAGTCGCTGCATCGCATCGGCCTGGAGCGTGAGTTGCGCCGGGCGCTGGAGCGCGGCGAATTCCGCCTGCACTACCAACCCCAGGTTGACGTGGCAAGCGGGCGGATCTGCGGCGCCGAGGCACTGCTGCGCTGGCAGCACCCGGAACGCGGCCTGCTGGCGCCCGGCGCCTTCATCGCGGTCGCCGAGACCACGCGCCTGATCGTGCCGATCGGCCAATGGGTGCTGCGCCAGGGCCTGAAACAGCTGGCCCAGTGGCGCAGGGCGGGCATGGTGCTGCCGCAACTGTCGATCAACGTCGCGAGCCTGCAATTGCAGCGTGCCGAGTTGTGCGACGAAGTCCGTGCCGCGTTGTTGGAGACGGGCGTGGCCGGCACCTCGCTGTGCCTTGAATTGACCGAATCGGCGATCATCGAAAGCGGGCCGCAGGTGACGGCCACGCTCAAAGCCATCAAGACGCTCGGCGTGACGCTGGCGCTGGACGACTTCGGCACCGGATATTCATCGCTGACCTACCTGCGCCGCTTCCCCATCGACGAGCTCAAGATCGACCGCTCGTTCGTCACCGACTGCCACTCCGACGCGAACAACTCGGCCATCACGGCGGCCATCATCGTGATGTCGCACCGGCTCGGCTTGCGGGTCGTGGCCGAAGGCGTCGAGACCCCGCGCGAGGAGGAATTCATCCGGGCGAACGGCGCAGACGCATACCAGGGCTACCTGTTTTCAAGGCCGTTGGCCGCCGCCGATTTCGCCGCGCTGATGCTGCGCGACCGTGCCGCCGCCGTGGGTGCCGCGGTGCGGCACACCGCGCCGGCTGCATTGGCGTAACAGAGGGTCACGCGCGGCTGCGCGCGTCCCGCGCTTCAGAACGTGGGCGACTGCAACGTGCCCAGGAAACCCTGGAAGCCCGACTCGCGATCGGTGTAGTTGGCGCTGATGGTGGCGAGCGACTCGACGCGTTGCTGGTCGATGAAGCGCTGCAACTCGCGGTAGTGCTCGGCCTGGAAGCTCTGGGCCTCGCTGAGCATCGCGATTTCGGCGATCACCGCCCAGTCGAGTTCCTGCGTCGTGATCCACAGGCGCGCGCCGATCGGCAGGTTGCGCAGCAGTTCCTGCACCGCGCTGTCATGGTCGTTCAGCGCGATCGACACCGAATCGGGCCAGCGGCGCAGAAAGGCTTCGTCGTCGCGCAACGGCGCCCATAGCGCGACCAGGTAGTGCGGCGGGTGGTTCTCGATCGTGTCGCCTTGTTCGGTGTGCACCACCTGCGCGATCGGCCCGAACACCCTGCGCACCGCGCCGATCCACACGCCGGGTTCAGGGCGGCTGGCGATGCGGCGGTCAGCCG
>JANNKS010000172.1:0-8296 GCA_031396425.1 Rhizobacter sp.
TTTCTATCTCGCCATTCCAACGCTGATCGGCGCCGGCGCGTACAGCCTGTTCAAGGAGCGTGCCCTGCTGACGGCGGCCGACATTCCGCTGTTCAGCGTCGGCCTGCTGTTCTCGTTCCTTTCGGCCTGGGTCTGCGTGCGCTGGCTGCTGCGCTACATCTCGAGTCACGACTTCGTGCCGTTCGCGTGGTACCGGATCGCGTTCGGCATCGTCGTGCTGGTCACCGCCTACACCGGCGTCGTGCATTGGGCCGACTGAGGGCGAAGAACAGGGCCTGCGTCCTGTTCTCCGCCTCATGCGCGGCCGGTGCTCAGCGGCGGCGCAGTCTGCAAGGCGACTGAATACGTCCAGCTGGAGCCGCCGCGGCGCTGGCCAGAGCTTCGTTGATTGACTATCCTGCGTTCGAATGGCAGAGATCAGCATCCCGACGCAGCCCGCCACCTCCTTCGAGGACCATCTCGCTCGAGAGATCATTCAAAGCGAGCGCGTGCGCATGGCCATCCTGGCCGGCATGCTGGGCGTGCTGATGGTTTTTTTCGGGCTGATGTTTGCGCTGTTTCGCGAAGACTACCAGCAGCATTTCAGTACACCCAGAGCATTCATCCACATTGGCGCCATCTTCGCCCTGATGCTCTGCTACGAGCTTGGCATCCGGCACCTGATCGGTCGCTGGCTGCGCCAGGGAAGGGGTGTGCCGAGTGCACTGCGGTACCTGAACGCGTTTGTCGAAACCAGCGTTCCCAGCGTCATGATCCTTCTCATTGCGCGCGACATCAATCCGATCTATGTGCTGCAGAGCGCGGCAGGTTTTCTCTACGGGGTCTTCATCGTGCTCTCCACGTTGCGGCTGGACTTCAGGCTGTGCGTATTCACCGGAGCGGTCGCGGCTGCGGAATACGTGGCCCTGGCATTCGCCTACCTGGGCGCTGGAGGCAGTGCCGCGGCGGGCACGCCACTCGAGCTCGGGCCGTTCTACCTGGGCAAGGGGGCGATGTTGCTGCTCGCCGGATTGGCCGCGGGCTTTGTCGCACACCAGCTCAGACTGCGGGTCGGCAATGCCTACCGGACGATGCAGGAGCGCCAGCGCGTGCTGAGTGCCTTCGGTGAGCAGGTGTCGCCCGCCATCGTCGAGCATCTGCTGAAAGCCGGGCCGCAGATTGCCAGTTCCCGCAGCTTCGTTTGCGTCATGTTCATGGACATCCGCAATTTCACGCCGCTGGTCGAAAAGAAATCACCGGAAGAGATCGTGGCCTTGCAGAATGCCGTGTTCGCGGAAGGGATCGACGTCGTCAACCGCCACCACGGCATCATCAACCAGTTTCTCGGCGATGGCTTCATGGCGAGCTTCGGCGCGCCGCTGGCCACCGGCTGCGACTGCGGCAACGCGCTGGCCGCGGCGCGCGAAATGGTCGCCGGGATCCGCAGGCTGTCGGAAGCCGGACGGATTCCGCCGATCGCGATCGGCATCGGATTGCACGCCGGCGAGGTGATTTCAGGCAATGTCGGTTCGGCGCTGCGCAAGCAATACTCGATCACCGGCAACGTCGTGATTCTCGCTTCGCGCATCGAGCAGCTCAACAAGGACTATGGCTCGCAGATTCTCGCGTCGGCAGAGGTGCTGGCCGCCGCCGGCGAGCCAGCGCACGGCCATGAGACGCTTGGACCGGTGCACATCAAGGGCCGGGAGGAGCCGATCGAGATCTACCGGCTGGCCTGAGGGCGATGGATATGGCCGACTCGAAGGCGTGCGCAGCGCGCAGCCATCATCGCCGCTCGAACACCAGATCCCACACGGCATGGCCGAGCTTCAGGCCGCGGTTCTCGAACTTGGTCAACGGCCGGTACGACGGCCGCTCGGCGTAGCCGGCCGCGCTGTTGCGCAGGGCTGGCTCGCCTGACAGCACCTCCAGCATCTGCTCGG
Organism: Rhizobacter sp.; assembly: GCA_031396425.1. Classification (GTDB taxonomy): domain Bacteria; phylum Pseudomonadota; class Gammaproteobacteria; order Burkholderiales; family Burkholderiaceae_C; genus JAEMQF01. Next base: position 1,923 of record JANNKS010000172.1, read on the forward strand.
CGTAGGGTTGCCAGTCGGTCGCGCAATGGAGCCGCCCGCCGGGCTGGAGGCGGCTGGCGAGCAGGTGCACGAACCCGGGCTGGACGAGGCGCCGCTTGTGGTGCTTCTTCTTGTGCCAGGGGTCGGGGAAGAACAGGTGCACGCCGGACAGCGAAGCTGGTGCGAGCATGTGGTTCAGCACGTCAACCGCATCATGCTGAACCAGGCGCAGGTTGTTCAACTCGAGTTCGCCGATGCGTTTGAGCAGTGCGCCCACCCCAGGCGGGTGAACCTCGACGCCGAGAAAGTCCGTCTCCGGCAAGGCCTGCGCGATGCTTGCCGTGGCGTCACCCATGCCGAAGCCGATTTCGAGCACGCGCGGCGCGACCCGGCCGAAGGCCTGTTCCAGGTCGCACGGGTGGCTGGTGTAGGGCAACACATAACGTGGCCCCAGCGTTTCGAGCGCACGCGCCTGCCCCGGGCCGATGCGCCCGGCGCGCAGCACGAAGCTGCGAATCGGGCGGCGCGGGCTTTCTGGCGGCGTGGGCTTGTCGGGTTCGGCCATGCTTTGCGTTGTGGCGGAAAAAGTGAGGAGGGGTGCCGACGTTTGCACCGGCACAATGCGGCGGCGGCGGATTGTGAAGCTCTTCAAGGCATCGAAGCGCGCCGCATGACCGCGGCACGCGCGTTAGAATTCTTCTCCAGCGCGGGTGTAGTTCAATGGTAGAACGGCAGCTTCCCAAGCGTGCGACCTGAGTGTCGCCCAGTCAGCTGTGACTGGCCACACTGCTTCGAAGTGTGGGAGATACAGCCCTAGAGTTGCGGTCTACGGATCGCAGGGTCAGGGGAAACCCTGATCGAATACGGCCATCGGGCCGTGGGCTCCGGCAAACCGGGGTCGGGTTGTTAACGCGGTGCAAGCCGTGTGACGAGTTGTTGCGCAGGTGTAACCCTGCATGCAACCTGGCGTTCAGCCGCCAGTAGCCTAGGTGCAGTGCGGGGTCGGTAACGACCTCGTGCCGAGCGCACTGACAACGTAGCCACCCCAACGGGTATGCGATGCCCGCGAGGGTCATCGTGTGATTCTGGAAGTCGAAATCCGGATGAGGCGCAAGGCTGGGTCAAAGGACCAACAAACGTGAACCACTGATAAATGCCGTCAAGCTTGAACGAGCCAAATCGACTGACAGGCTCTGACCAAAACGGTACGTGATCGGATGTCTCCCTGCTTGGTGGGGACACGCTGACAAAACGATCATCGGCAGAAAGGTGGGGTCCTCCTGACTCGTGCTCGTTGCACGGAACAGGGTAAGCCCGAAGCGGAGTCGCGCTGCAAGGCGCGACAAGTCTGATTGTAAAATCAGACGAATCTGTTGCGGGTAAAGGATCGCGGAGGAAGCGAACGCCGGGCTGTAATGGCCCGGATAGGGGATGCAACGATTGCCCCGGCTCGAAAGAGCGCTGACTTCCGCGTGGTGGCCTGTCGCGAGACAGGTCTGCTTCAACCCATCCCGGAGGGGACTTGCCCTTCGGGGCAGTAGTCCATCCTTCGGGACCGGGCGGGTATAGCTCAATGGCAGAGTTCTTGCTTCCCAAGCAAGCCACGAGGGTTCGATTCCCTCTACCCGCTCCACGTCAACGGAGGTTGATATGGACGCAAGCAATTGCGATGTTGCCTCCACCAACTGGACGCACTGGCACGACATACCGTGGCAGGATGCGCATCAGGTGGTCGGGAGGTTGCAGGCAAGAATCGCGAAAGCAGCAAAGGCAGGCGAGTGGCGCAACGTCAAGCGCCTGCAGAGACTCCTCACCCGCTCCATCAGCGCGAAAGCGCTGGCGGTCAAACGGGTAACCGAAAACCAGGGTCGCAAGACCCCGGGGATCGACCGGCAGACATGGAGTACTCCGGACGATAAGTGGCAGGCGGTCGGCACCTTGAAACACAAGGGCTACAAGCCGAAGCCGATGAGACGGGTCTACATCCCGAAAGCAAATGGTGACCGACGCCCACTGGGCATCCCGACCATGCGCGACCGGGCCATGCAAGCGCTGCACCTGTTGGCGCTCGATCCGACAGCCGAGACGACCGGCGACACTCACTCCTACGGTTTCCGCCGTGGGCGCTCGGCGGCAGACGCAATCGAACAGGTGCGCAATGCACTGGGTCGAAAGCACTCGCCGAAATGGGTGCTGGAGGGAGACATCAAAGGGTGTTTCGACAACATCAGTCACGAGTGGCTGCTCGCCCACGTCCCCATGGACAAAGGCGTGTTGCGAAAGTGGCTGAAAGCCGGGTACTTCGAGGGCAATGCCCTCTTCCCGACAGACAGCGGGACACCGCAGGGCGGGATCATCTCGCCCGTTTTAGCGAACTTGGCACTGGACGGTCTGCAAAGCAAGCTGGCGGGACTCTTCCGCACGGTGCGCGATGCCAGGGCGGCCAAGGTCAACTTCGTGCGCTACGCCGATGACTTCATCATCACCAGCAGTTCGCGAGAGCTGTTGGAAGAGAAGATCAAGCCGCTCGTGCAGGAGTTCATGCGCGAGCGCGGGCTCGAACTTTCAGAGAAGAAGACGTTGATCACCCACGTGGACGACGGCTTCGACTTTCTGGGATGGACGGCCCGCTGGCAAGGCGGCATGTTGTTGACGAAACCAGCCAGGAAGAACGTCAAGAACTTTCTGGAGAAGATTCGCGGGACGCTGCGGCAGATGCGCACAGCCCGACAGGAAGACGTGATCGACAAGCTCAACCCGGTTATTCGGGGCTGGGCCAACTATCACCGAAGCCAGATGGCGACGCGCACGTTCGCGAAGACCGACCATTTGATCTGGCAGGCGCTGTGGCGCTGGGCTCGCCGCCGTCACCCCAACAAAGGGGAGCGGTGGATCAAGGCCCGGTATTTCAGGCGCATCAAGGGTCGCGATTGGCGGTTCGCGGAGAAGGACAAGGCGCTGTTGACGCTGGTGAGCTTCCACAAGAAGTTCCACACCAAAATTGACGGCAGCCGAAATCCGTACAGCCCGGAAGACGAGGACTACTTCGACGCGCGCCTCGCGCGCAAGATGGAGTCAGACTTGAAAGGGCGCCGGAAGCTGGCGTGGTTGTGGTACTGGCAGGAAGGACTGTGTCCGTGCTGCAGCCAGAAGATCACGAAGGAGACGGGGTGGCACATCCACCACGTCGTCAAGCGATCGGAAGGCGGGTCGGAACTGATGAGCAATCTTCAACTGCTCCATCCGAACTGCCATCGGCAACACCACGCTAACGAGTGAGTCAGGGGCACGACCGAAGGCTCCGAGAACTTTGCAGCGGTGGCCCATGCCGGAAACGGTGGGCGACTTCAGGCTGCTTGAGCCGGATGCGGGGAAACTTGCACGTCCGGTTCTTAGGGGAGGGTAGCGCCGCGAGGCGCTATCCTTACCCGACTTCATACAGGGGTTCGATTCCCCTCACCCGCTCCAGGATCACGGGCGCCGGGCCCACCAATAGGCCCCGGCGAGAACCGCCAGCGCCGCGGCCAGCATCGCCGGCCAGCCCACATCGTCCAGCGTGAAGACCAAGGGAGTTTCGCTCGCGCGCGATGACTCGCTGAACGGGTTGAGCGCGGCATGCCCCGAGGTGGATGGCGTGGTTTCGGCAGGGCGGGGCTGGAACGCCACCGGCGCGCTGGCCCACAGCGACTCCGGTGCGGTGGCGGCCAGTTCAAGCGGCGGTGTCAGCGGCTGCGATGCGTCGATCCACACCCAGCGGCCGCCTGTCCGCGTCAACGTGGCGGGGCCGACCCAGTCCTCCGGGAACTCCTGGCGGGCGATGCGCAGCGGCGCGCTGTCGCCGGTTTTCCAGCGGTGCAGCTCGAGCCAGACCTTGTCGGCGCGGCCGGCCTGCACCGCGATCATCAACGCGCCGTCGGGGCCTTGTTGAATCGACAGCCCCTGCGACTGTGGCAGCCCGGAAGCGACCAATACCCCGGCATTCGCGAACCCGGCGTCGAGCTGGCCGTTTGCTGCGAAGCGCCACAGTGCGACGCGCTGGTTCTGGTCATCCTCGACCGTGCCGAGCACCAATGCACCGCCGTCGGCCAGCGGCAACACGTCGACGGCGCTGGCGTCGCTGTTCGGCACCGCTCCGACGCCACGCCCTTGCTGGCCCCAACTGGGGTCGACCTGGCCGCCCGGCATGAAGCGCAACAGCGCCGCCGCGCTGCGGCCGTCGGCGCCCGAGGTGGTGCCGGTGACCAGGATGCGCCCGGTCGCGTCGACCTGCAGGCCCGAGGGCGGGCTGTTGTCGCTGCCCATCGTGAAGAAGGCGCGGCCACCAGTGCCGAATTGCGGGTCGCGCACGCCATCGGGATAACGCCGCTCGAGGAAGTAACCGCTGCGCGTGCTCGTCGAGCCTTCGACGATATTGAGCGCCTGGCCATTGGCCAGCATGGCAGTCCAGCCTGCCGCCCACGCGGCGCCGCTGGCGCACAGGCCCAACGCCGCAGCCACGAGCGATGTGCGCGCCCAGAAGCGCCCGGCAGTCGGGGCCCGAACCGGGCGCGTCACTTCAGCACATCGGCTATGCAGAGGTACTTGATCTCCACATAGTCATCGATGCCCTGGTGCGCACCTTCGCGTCCGAGGCCCGACTGCTTGACACCGCCGAACGGCACCTCGGCGGTGGAGATCAGGCCGGTGTTCACGCCCACCATGCCGTATTCGAGCGCTTCGCCAACGCGGAAGATCCTGCCGATGTCGCGGCTGTAGAAGTAGCTTGCCAGCCCGAACTCGGTGGCGTTGGCCAATGCCACCACCTCGGCTTCGGTCTTGAATCGGAACACCGGTGCCACCGGGCCGAAGGTTTCTTCGCGCGCGCACAGCATGTCGCTGGTGGCGCCGCTGAGCACGGTGGGCTCGAAATAGCGCGCACCCTGCCTTTTGCCGCCGGTCAGCACCTGCGCACCCTTGGCGAGCGCGTCAGCGACGTGGCGTTCGATCTTGGCGATCGCCTGATCGTCGATCATCGGGCCCTGATTCACGCCGGCCTCGAAGCCGTTGCCGACCTTGATGCCCTTCGCTTTCGCCGCGAGCTTGTTGACGAAAGCGTCGTAGACGCCGTCCTGCACGTACAGGCGGTTCGCGCACACGCAGGTCTGGCCGGCGTTGCGGTACTTGCTGACCATCGCGCCTTCGACGGCGCTGTCGATGTCGGCATCGTCGAACACGATGAACGGCGCGTTGCCACCGAGCTCGAGGCTGAGCTTCTTGATCGTGGCGCGCACTGCGCGGCGAGGATCCGGCCGACTTCGGTGGAACCCGTGAACGAGAGGTGGCGCACGATATCGCTCGCGCACAGCACCTTGCCGATCGCAATCGAGTTGTCGGCGTCGGCGGTCAGCACATTGAGCACGCCGGCCGGCATGCCGGCCCGCTGCGCGAGTTCAGCCACGGCGAGGGCCGACAGCGGCGTCTGCTCGGCGGGCTTGATCACCACCGTGCAGCCGGCAGCGAGTGCGGGTGCCACCTTGCGCGTGATCATCGCGATCGGGAAATTCCACGGCGTGATCGCGGCGCACACGCCCATCGCCTGCTTGATGACGAGGTAACGCTTGTTGTTGTCGGTGGTCGGAATCGTTTCGCCGTAGATGCGCCGGCCCTCTTCGGCGAACCACTCCAGGAAGCTCGCGCCGTAACCCACTTCGCCCTTCGCTTCGGCGAGCGGCTTGCCTTGTTCGGCCGTCATGATGCGTGCCAGGTCATCGGCGTGCTGGTGCAGCAGGTGGAACCACTTCATCAGGATCGCGCCGCGTTCCTTCGCGGTCTTGCTGCGCCACGCCGGCCACGCCGCATTCGCGGCCTGCAGCGCCGCTTCGGCCTGCGCTGCGCCGAGGTTGGCCACTTCGACCAGCATCACCCCGGTTGCCGGGTCGGTGACGGCAAAGCGTGTTGCCGAGCCCAGCCATTCGCCGTTGACCAGGGCATTTGTCTTGAGCAACCCCGCGTCTTTCAGCGTGGCAAGGGGAGAATTTTTCATGTCCATGGTCGGGGCCGCTGCGGGTTGATTCAGGCGTCGATGATAAAGCCGGCGCAGGGCACCCCACCTATAATCAAAAGCTTCGATAAATCAAGCATTTACACGCTGGAAGACAGGCATGAAAGCCGCCGAGATACGCTCACAGTTCCTGAAATTCTTCGAATCCAAGGGCCACACCACGGTGAGTTCAAGCCCGGTCGTGCCCGGCGACGACCCGACGCTGCTGTTCACCAATGCCGGCATGAACCAGTTCAAGGATGTGTTCCTCGGTTTCGACAAGCGCCCGTACAGCCGCGCTGTCACATCGCAGAAATGCATTCGTGCCGGCGGCAAGCACAACGACCTCGAGAACGTTGGCTACACCGCGCGCCAC
>JANNKS010000561.1:0-3312 GCA_031396425.1 Rhizobacter sp.
CAGGGCTGAGCGGCTCGCCGACATGCGCATCGAAGTCGCCTCCCTGCTGTGGCAGCTTTCCTGGCCCGAGCTGCGCCACCACATCTGGCGCCACCTGAGCGCCTGGTTCGCCGTCGTGCTGGGCGTGGCGCTGGCGTTCGCGGTGCATCTGATCAATGAATCGGCGCTCGGTGAATTCAGTGCCGCGGTGCGCAGCGTCAACGGCCAGCCCGACTTCGAACTTCGCGAGCGCCATCGCGCTTTTGGCGGCGGGTTCGACGAAGCACTGTACGCGCGCGTCGCGGCCCATCCCCAGGTCGTGCTGGCCAGCCCGGTGCTGGAAATCGAAACCTATGCGCTCGACGCGCAGGGCCGGCGCGTGGCGCTGCGCATTATCGGGCTGGACGCGCTGGTCGCAGCGCCGATGTCGCCGGACCTGCTGCCCCGACCCGCAGCAGGTGAAGACCGCCTGGCGATGCTCGACCCGGGCGCGATCTTCCTCAACGGCAGCGCGCGGCGCGTGCTCGGCGACACCGGCACGCTGAATGTCGGCAGCGGCGCGCACACCGTCGCGCTCACGATCAAAGGCAGCGTCGCCGCGCAGGGCCCGCCACTGGCGGTGATGGACATCGCCGGCGCGCAGGCTTCGTTCGGCGCCCTCGGGCGCATCAGCCGCATCGACGTTCGCCTGGCCGCCGGTGCGCAGCGGGAGGCTGTGCTGCGTGAACTGGCATTGCCGGGTTCGCTGCGCGCCGCGTCGCCGGATGAGTCGGGCCTGCGCATTTCCAACCTGTCACGCGCCTACCGCGTCAACCTGACCGTGCTGGCGCTGGTGGCGCTCTTCACGGGTTCGTTCCTGGTGTATTCGATCCTCTCGCTGTCGGTGGCCAGGCGGGTGCCGCAACTCGCGCTGCTGGGTGTGCTCGGCCTGAGCGGCCGCCAGCGCCTGACGCTGGTGCTGGCCGAGTCGGCGCTGCTGGGCGTTGCGGGCAGCGCGGTCGGGCTGGCACTGGGCACCGGCCTGGCCGCGCTGGCCTTGCGCCTGCTCGCGGGCGATCTGGGCGGAGGCTACTTTCCCGGCGTCGCCCCGACGCTGCATTTCAGTGCGATGGCAGCTGCGGTGTATGGCCTGCTCGGCGTCGTGGCGGCCATCGCAGGCGGCTGGCTGCCCGCCCGTGCGGCACAGCGTATCGCTGCGGCACAGGCGCTCAAGGGGCTGACACCGGCCAGCGACGCAGGCGCGTCATCACGTTGGGCGGTGGCCGCCTTGCTGGCCGCCGGCGCCTTGGCGTTTGCACCGCCACTGCTCGGCCTGCCGCTCGGTGCTTACGCGTCAGTGGCCTGCTTGTTGATCGGCGGTATCGCGGGCGTTCCGGCCGGCGTCAACCTGGTGCTGAAATGGGTTCCGGCGCCGCGCGGCGCGGTCGGCCAGCTCGCGTTGGAGCGTGCCCGCCACCAGCGCCAGGGCGCCACCGTCGCGGTGGCCGGCATTGTCGCCAGCCTGGCGCTGTCGGTGGCGCTGACGGTGATGGTCGGCAGTTTTCGCAGTTCGGTGAGCAGCTGGCTCGACCAGGTCCTGCCGGCGGATCTCTATGCCCGCAGCGCGACCAGCAGCGCCGGCGCGGAGGTCAACTACCTGCCCACCGAGGTGCTGGCCGCGACGCAGGCCTTGCCGGGCGTACAGAAGGCGATCGGCCAGCGCGTCTATGCGGTCCAGCTCGACCCGGCGCGCCCCGCGGTGGCGGTGATCGCACGCCCGCTGGGCGACCCGGCCGCGTCGCTGCCGCTGGTGGGTGCGCTGGTGTCGGCGGCGCCCGGCGGGCTCGGAGTCTTCGTCAGCGAGGCGATGGTCAGCCTGTACGGCGCCGCGCCGGGCACGCGACTGCAATTGCCGCTGCCGGACGGCCGCCTGCAAGAGGTGTTCGTGCGCGGTGTCTGGCGCGACTACGCGCGCCAGCACGGTGCCATCACGATCGATGCCGCAGACTACCAGGCGGCCAGCGGCGACACCCGAATCAACGACCTGGCCTTGTGGCTGCGCCCAGGCGCCGAGCTGTCGCAGGTGCAGGCGGCGGTGGAACGATTGGTCGGCGCCCCGGGTCTGCTCGATTTCGCGTCCGCCGTCGAGGTGCGCGCCGCGTCGCTGCGGATCTTCGACCGCAGCTTTGTCGTGACCTACTGGCTGCAGGGCGTGGCGATCGCGATCGGCCTGTTCGGCATTGCAGCGAGCTTTTCCGCCCAGGTGCTGGCGCGCCGCAAGGAGTTCGGGGCACTCATCCACCTCGGTCTGACGCGCGGCCAGGTGCTGCAACTGGTGGCGCTGGAGGGCGCGCTGTGGTCGGCGGCCGGCACCGTGCTTGGTCTGGCGCTTGGCCTGGCGGTCAGTGTGGTGCTCGTCAAGGTGGTCAACCCGCAAAGTTTTCACTGGACCATGGATCTGGCCGTGCCCTGGGGCCGACTCGCGCTGCTGTGCCTGGCGGTGGTGGCCAGCGCGACCCTGACCGCCTGGCTGGCGGCGCGCGCATCGGCGCGTGGCGCGATGGCCTTGCTCGTCAAGGAAGACTGGTAACCCGACGAACAAGCGTGGCGTGTGGCACGCCGCGGTCGACTGCGGCGCGCCCGCCCCCCTCAAGACACGGCCTGCCAGGCCGATACTTCTCCCGTCAAGCACCCTGTCAACGAGGCCAGCCCTTGAACAAGCCAGCCCATCGCGCGCCGAGCGATGAGAGTTCACGCAGCACGTCGATGCTGGAGTCGGTGCGCGACAAACTCGGTTTGTTGAACCGCTCCATCAAGCTCGATCGCTCCGAAGGCAAGGTGCGGGTGAGCTTTGAAGCCGAACGGTCCGGTGCGGCGCCCAAGGGTGCCGCTGCGGCGCCGCCGGCCTCAGACGCCAAACACCTGCGCGACGAACTCAAGGCGCTGCTCAACCGCTGCCCCGGTGCGCGTGAAGTCCTGCCGCACCTGGCCGGCGTCGAGCAGGCCCTCAAGACGCAGGGTCTGGCCGCGTTCGACAGCCTGCCGCCGCGCGTCTTGCAGCGCGCCGCGACGCAGCTTGAAAGTGTGCTCGCCGAGCCGGTGAGTGCGGCGATCGCCGAATTGCGCTCGCGCCTCGGCGTCGCGCTGAAGAACCACGAGAAGGCCGAACTGGCCGCATCGCGCCGCGCGGCGCCTTCGTCGTTCCTGGTCGACGAAAAACTCCAGGTCAGCGAAGCCAGCGTGAGCGATTTCATGAAGGTGATGGAAGAGTCCAAGCAGCGACCCTGAGCCAGGGTCTTGCCGGCCTCACGGGCCGGCCGTGTGCGATGCTCCCGGCCATGCGCCGACGCCACC
>JANNKS010000562.1:0-5204 GCA_031396425.1 Rhizobacter sp.
GCCCGAACCAGGCACGCGACCCGTGCCCAAAGCGCCGCGCCGGCCAGCACCACCACGCAGATCAGGTTCACAAGGCTCGCCATGGGCGCCACTATGGCCGCCCACTCGCGCCAGCTCAAGATGCCACGGCTAGACGCTTACCGATCCAGAGCGAGCGCGCCAAACTGCTGAGCGCACTCACGCCCTCGCGCACGATCGACTATGTGTACGACTTCAGCGACTTCTGGGAACACCGCGTCAAAGTCGAGAAGGTCTTACCGCCCAACGAGCTGAAGCTGCCGCTGTGCATCGCCGGCGCCAATGCAACGCCGCCCGACGACTGCGGTGGCGTGCCGGGCAGCCGACTTCGTCCAAGCCATGACCGACCCGAATCACCCCGAACACGACGAGATGAAGGAATGGATCGGCCGCGATTGGGATCCCGCCGAATTCGACATCGAGCACATCAATAGCTGGCTCGCCGAATTCAAGCTCTGATCGTCAAGAGGGCCTTGGGGCCACGCTTACGATCCGGGCGGACAAGGTGATTGAGTAGGGTCGCGTACTCAGCGAAGGTCTTCGCGACTGGCGCGCCTTGTTTTGGCCTTCCATCCGGGCTGCAAATGTGGGCGCATCCGCGACTCGCACGCCTCAACAATCAACTAACGGCCCTCGCGCGACCCGCGTCAATCCTCGGGTCCAGAACTGGCCTCCCGTTAGAAGAATCCGGCGCCAGCCCGCTACAATGCTCGTTTGTCGGACTGGTTTGGGACCAGTAGGTCGCGAGTTCGAATCCCGCCACCCCGACCATTCGACCCCTGCAAGCCCAAGCTGCCCGTAGCTCAACTGGATAGAGCACCAGCCTTCTAAGCTGGGGGTCGGGGGTTCAAGTCCCTCCGGGCAGGCCAACCCCCACCCGATCAGCCGCATCCATTCAGCGCTTCTGGTACTGCTGCGTGCCGAACAGCGCCTCGCGCGCCTTGTCGTCGACCAGCGGTTTGCGCAGGTTGGCCAGCACTTCGACGCCGCGTTGCACCGCCGGGCGCGCTGCAATCTCGTCGAACCAGCCTTTCAGGTGCGGGTAGTCGTTCCAGTCGATGCCCTGGTTCTTCCACGAGCGCAGCCAGGGGAAGATCGCGATGTCGGCGATCGAATAGTCGTTTCCGGCGATATAGCGGCTTTTGGCGAGGCGTTTGTTCATCACGCCGTACAGGCGCTTGGCTTCGTTGGTGTAGCGGTTCACCGCGTACTCGATCTTCTCGGGCGCGTAGATGCGGAAGTGGTGCGCCTGGCCCAGCATCGGCCCCACGCCCCCCATCTGGAACATCAGCCACTCCAGCACTTCGTACCTGGCACGCGTTGATTCGGGCAGGAACTTGCCGGTCTTGGCGGCGAGGTACAGAAGAATCGCACCGGACTCGAACAGCGAGATCGGCTTGCCTTCGGGCCCGTCGGAGTCGACGATCGCCGGGATCTTGTTGTTCGGGCTGATGGCCAGGAACTCAGGTCTGAACTGGTCACCCGCGCCGATGTCCACCGCATGTGGGTGGTACGGCAGGCCGCATTCTTCCAGCATGATATGGACCTTGTGGCCATTCGGCGTGGCCCACGAATACACTTCAATCATGTTCTGTTGCTCCGGGCATTGACTGGGGCACCACTCTAGTGGATTGGATGCCGACATGCTCGAATCCCTCAAACGCCTCTTCGTTGCGCCCGGGCAAGGCGCCGATCTGCCCGAGATCGCAGCCTGGGCCAAGAAGCGAGGTTACGGTTACGCGCCGATGGAAGGCGGGTTTGCAGTCGACGGCCAGCTCGACGGCCAACCCTGGCAGCTGGAGTGGGCGGCGCCGCAGCGACCGTTCATGCAGGGCCAGGAATTGCGCATGCAGATGCGCGCCGGCGTTTCCCACGACGTGCACATGATGCTGCTGTCGCGCCCGCTGTTGGAAGCGCTGGAAAAGCAGGCGTTCAAGAAGTTCACCGAAAGCCTGCAGACCCAGATCGACGAATCGTCGCCTGAAGAGATGCGCTGGCTGGTGATGTTCGCCAAGGTCGATGTGGCAGGCATGCCGGCGGTTGCTGCGCACTTCGGTGCGGTGGCCAGCTCGCCCGCGCAAGGCCAGTTGTGGATCGAAGGGCCGCTGGCCAAGCTGCTCGAACGCGCAACCGGCACATTGATGGTGGGCGACCCGCCGTTCGTGTTGACGGTGTCGCGCGGTCGGGTCGAAATGCGCCTGCAGCTGGCCGACCTGTCTTCGCCGTTCGTCAGCTCGGCGATCACGCTGTTCGAAACCGCGGTCACCGAGGCGCTGCGTGCGCCGGACATCAATCTCGGCGACGACGAATAGGAAGAACGGGGCGCTGCGGCCTGCGGGTTCGTGTCAGACCCCCGAAGGGGCCCAAGGCTGCGCGGGAGCGGCCCATCGTTTCAGGTGTCCGTCACGCCATCCGGCCGAGCTCCATCTTCGCGATCGCGTTGCGGTGCACTTCGTCCGGGCCGTCGGCGAAGCGCAGCGTGCGGGCATTGGTGAAGAAGTAGGGCAGCGGCGTGTCCTGGCACATGCCGGCGCCGCCATGCACCTGCATCGCCCAGTCGATCACCTTGCCCGCCATGGTGGGCGCCACCACCTTGATCATCGCGATCAGCTCTTTCGCGCTCTTGTTGCCCGCCAGGTCCATCATCCAGGCTGCCTTGAGCGTGAGCAGGCGTGCCTGTTCGATCATGCAGCGCGCCTCGGCGATGCGCTCGCGCGTCACACCCTGGTCGCTCACCGGGCGGCCGAACGCGACGCGCCTGGTCGCGCGTTGGCACATCAGCTCGAGGGAACGTTCGGCCAGGCCCACGAGCCGCATGCAGTGGTGAATGCGCCCGGGCCCCAGGCGACCCTGTGCGATCTCGAAACCGCGCCCTTCGCCGAGCAGGATGTTGCTGGCGGGCACGCGCACGTTCTCGAACAGCACTTCCATGTGGCCGTGTGGCGCGTCGTCGTAGCCGAACACCTGCAGCGCACGGATGATCTTGATGCCCGGTGTGGCGGCTGGCACCAGGATCATCGACTGTTGCGAGTGGCGCGGTGCGCCCGGGTCGGTCTTGCCCATGAAGATGTAGATCTTGCAGCGCGGGTCACCGGCGCCCGAGGTCCACCACTTGCGACCGTTGATGACATAGTCGTTGCCCTGGCGTTCGATGCGCGCTTCGATGTTGGTGGCGTCCGACGAGGCCACGGCCGGTTCGGTCATCGCGAAGGCGCTGCGGATCTTGCCGTCCATCAGCGGGGCCAGCCATTCGCGCTTGTGTTCGGGCGAGCCGTAGCGTTCAATGGTTTCCATGTTGCCGGTGTCGGGTGCCGAGCAGTTGAAGACCTCGCTGCACCAGGGCACCCGGCCCATGATTTCTGCGAGCGGCGCGTACTCCTGATTGCTCAGGCCGACACCGTCTTCGCGCTTGCGCGCCGCTGCACCCTCGGCCGTCGGCGGCAGGAACAGGTTCCACAGGCCTTCGGCACGCGCTTTCGGCTTGAGGCGTTCGATCACCTCGAGCGGCGTCCAGCGTTTGCCGGCCAGCGAATTGGCTTCGATCTCGGCGACGTAGGCGGCCTCGTTCGGATAGATGTGCTCATCCATGAAGCGCAGCAATTGCGCGCGCAACGCTTCGGTGCGGGGGGAGTAGCTGAAGTCCATGGCGGTGCTTTCGTTGGGGTGGGGGTGGAGCCTTGGGGTGGCCTCTGGTGCGGGCTTGTGGGGTCAACCGAGTTGGGCCATTTTCCAGCCCATCTCGGCGAGCACGCGCACGCCGGCGGCCGAGTGGCGTGCCTGCGCGCTCGACGCGGTGCCGTCGACCACGCGCTTGGCGATGCCTTGCAGGATGCCGGCGAGGCGGAACAGGTTGTAGGCCATGTAGAAATTCCAGTCCGCCATCACCGCGTCGGGGTCGGCGCCGGCGGCGATGCGCCCGGTACGTTCGCAATAGCGCCGCACGTAGGAACGCTCATCGGGCAGGCCCAGCGCGGCAAGGTCGAGGCCGCCGATGCCGCGGAACGTGCCCGGCTCGATGTGCCACGACATGCAGTGGTAGCTGAAGTCGGCCAGCGGGTGGCCGAGGGTCGAGAGTTCCCAGTCGAGCACGGCGATGATGCGCGGCTCGGTCGTGTGGAACACCAGGTTGTCGAGCCGGTAGTCGCCGTGCACGATGCTGACCTGGCTTTCATCGCGGGCGCTGGTCGGAATGTGCTCGGGCAGCCAAGCCATCAGCTGGTCCATCGCCGCGATGGGTTCGGTCTGCGATGCCAGGTACTGCTTGCTCCAGCGCGCGATCTGGCGGGTGAAGTAGTTGCCGGGTTTACCGTAGTTCGCCAGCCCGGCGGCGGTGAAGTCGACGCTGTGCAGCGCCGCGATGACGCGGTTCATCTCGTCATAGATGGCGCCGCGCTCGGTCTTGGCCAGGTCGGGCAGCGACTGGTCCCAGAGCACCCGGCCCTGCACGAACTCCATGATGAAGAAGGCCCGCCCGATCACCGCTTCGTCTTCGCACAACAGGTGCATGCGCGGCACCGGCACACCACTGCCCTGCAGCGCGCTCATCACCTTGAATTCACGGTCGATCGCGTGCGCCGACCGCAGCAGCTTGGCGGCCGGGCCGGGCTTGGAGCGCATCACATAGGCGCGGCTGGGTGTGATCAGCTTGTAGGTCGGGTTCGATTGGCCGCCCTTGAACTGTTCGACGCGCAGTTCGCCGTCGAAGCCCGCATGCCGTTCGTGCAGGTAGGCCTGCAGCGCCCGGGTGTCGAAGGCGTGTTGTTCGGCGACGGGTTTGGTTCCGGAGAAGGTGTCCATGGGCTGAGGTGGGTGCGGCGGCGGGACTGGTGGTTGAAGTGGCGACGAGTTCAAAGGGGCACAGCCAAGGGGTTGCGGTTCGCTCAGCGTTCGGCGAACGCGAGCAATTTGTCTTTCGACAGCACGACCAGGCGCGTCGGCTCGATGCGCACCGCGCCGTCGCGCTCGAAGCCCTTGAGTTCCTGGTTCACGCGCTGGCGCGACGCGCCGAGCAACTGTGCCAGGTCTTCCTGCGCGAGTTGCAGGCCGATCAGGATTTCGTCGCCCTGCGTCACACCGTAGCTGCGCGCCAGCAGCAGGATCTGTTTGGCCAGGCGTGCGCCGAGGGGCCGGGTGTTGAGGTCTTCGACCGCGTCGAACATCAGGCGCAAGCGCCGGCAATTCAGTCG
>JANNKS010000324.1:0-22710 GCA_031396425.1 Rhizobacter sp.
GCGGTGCCGCGTGGCCGGCAGGTGTGCAATTGCCTGGACGTGAGCGAGCCGCAGATCCTGGCGATGCTGGGCACAGCCACCGGTTCGCCCGAGGCGCGCCTGGCGTCATTGCAGGACACGTTGAAGTGCGGCACGACTTGCGGTTCGTGCTTGCCGGCGCTGCGCACGCTGGTGCGCGACAGCGTGCTGGCCGTCGCCGCCCCTGCCGCCGCCGCTGCATGATCAAGCCATGAGCATCTCGAAGGACATCCGCGAGATCGGCGCGCGAGCCATCGTGGGCGCGCTGGCCCGGCTACGCACTTCGCCCGTGGCACCGTGCTACCCGACCCTCCATGAATCGCCTGCCTGACGATCTCAAGCGCCCCACCGTCACGCTGGTCGGCGCCGGCCCCGGTGACCCGGACCTGCTGACGATCCGGGCCGTCAAAGCCATCCGCCGCGCCAGCGTGCTGCTGGTCGACGACCTGGTGAGTGACGGCGTGCTTCGGTACGCGCGCAGGAGCGCGCGCGTGGTGCACGTCGGCAAGCGCGGCGGCTGCCCGAGCACGCCGCAGGAGTTCATCCACCGCTTGATGGTCGCGCAGGCGAAGGCCGGCGAGCGGGTAGTGCGGCTCAAGGGCGGCGACCCGTTCGTATTCGGCCGCGGCGGGGAAGAGTGCGACGCGCTGCGCGATGCCGGCATCGAAGTCGAGGTGGTCAGCGGCCTGACCGCGGGCATCGCCGGCCCGGCTTCGATCGGCCTGCCCGTCACCGACCGCCGCCACTCACGCGGCGTCGCGCTCGTCACCGGCCACCACCAATGCGGTCGCGAGGGGCCGGACTGGGCGGCGCTGGCGCGCAGCGGGCTGACGTTGGTGATCTACATGGGTGTGGCGCGCTGTGCGCACATCGTGGATGAGTTGATGGCGGCAGGCCTGTCGCCCGACACGCCCGCCGCGGTGATTTCGCAGGCCTGTGGCGCCGGGCAACGGCAAGCCCTGTGCGCGCTGGTATCGTTGCCTCACGCCCTCGAGTCCGACCGGTTCGAGAGCCCGGCGCTGCTCGTGATCGGTGACGTGGTCAGCGCGGCGCCGGCGTGGGGCTCGAGCATGTTCGACGTGTCGCGCGAATCGGCTGCGCTTCGACGGCGCCCAGCTGCAAAGCGGTAGACACTTCCGGGAACGCCATCGGCCAGGGCACGATGCCGAAGGCCTTGCACGTGGTGCGCACGCGCCATGTCGCGTGGCTTGATGTCAGATTTTTCCGGGCAAGGAAGAATGGGGAGAACAGATGAGCATCCGACGCAGCATCGTGATGGCCGGGGCTTCGCTCGCCGCGGGGCGCACCTTCGGCGTCGCCGGCGCCGACTGGCTCACTGCGGCTGCTCCTGGCCCGGGCATGCGCGCCGGCGCCGTGGCCGACACGTTGAAGGCCGGCGAGGCCCTGCCCGGCCTGCGCGCGTTGCTGGTGGCCCGGCGTGGCGTGCTGGTCGCCGAGCGGTATTACGGTGGCGCGACGGCTGAAGACCTGCAGCCCATCAACTCCGCCACCAAGAGCGTGTGCTCGTTGCTGGTCGGGCTGGCCCTTCGCGACGGTCGCCTGAAGAGCCTGGACGATACGGTGGCACAGCTCATCCCTGAGGCCGTCGCCGAGGTGCCCGACTCGCCGGCGGCATCCGTCACGCTGCGACAGATTCTCAGCGGCCGATCGGGCCTGGCCTTCGATCCGATGCTGTTCGGCCAGCTTGCCGCGGCGAAACCGCTGGTGCGCTTCGCGCTCAGTCGCCCGGCCGAGCGCGTGGGCCCGCCCGGGTGGTCGTACAACGACGCGATCGTCGCGCTGTTGGCACCCATCCTCGAGCGCGCCCAGGGCGCCGACCTGTCGGTGCTGGCCGCTCGGCAACTGTTCGACGCGATGAGCGTACCGCGCTTCCAATGGCGGCGTGACCGCGACGGGAATCCGCTCGCACCCGGTGGGTTGGCCCTGCGGCCACGCGACCTGCTCAAGTTCGCGGCGATGATGGCTGACGGCGGACGCTGGGCGGGGGCACAAGTCGTGCCCGAAGCCTGGGTGACCGAGAGCCTGACCGCGAAAGGCCCCGCCACCTGGCGCGCTGGGCCGGTGGCCGATGTCGGTTATGGCCTGCTGTGGTTCACCGGGCGCCTGCACGGCCAGCGCGTGGCCTGGGCCTGGGGCTATGGCGGGCAGTTCTCACTGCTGGCGCCCGACCTGAACTTGGCGGTGGCCACGGCCGCCACGTCGCCGCACCCGTCCGCGCTTCGCGAGCAGACCAATGCGGTGATGACGCTGGTCAGCGCACTAGTGGAAGCGGCGCTGTGAACCAGCGTTGGAGCTCAGCTTCTCAGATCAACGCCGCCAGCGGCACCGCCTCGATTCGCCCGGACAGTGCGTAACGCAGCTCGCCGGGGTACACGACATAGAGTCTGTCGAGCTGCAGATCGTGCATCGCGATCTTCATCGACGTGGTCATGCCGGGCGCATCCGCGCGCTTGAACTCGACACCGACGCGGCGCCCGTCCTTGATCAGCAGCAGGTCGAGTTCGGCCCCGTTGTGCGTGGCCCAGAAATACGCTTCGTCGGGCGCCGCGATGCGCAGCACCTGCTCGAGCGCAAACCCTTCCCAGCTGGCACCGCTGCGGGGGTGGTGAAGCAAGGCGTCCATGTCCGGCAGGCCCATCAGGGCGTGCAACAGGCCGGTGTCGCGGAAGTAGAGCTTGGGGGCTTTCACCTGCCGCTTGCCCAGGTTCTGATGCCAGGGCTGCAGTTGGCGCACCATGAACGTCTGTGTCAGCACGTCCAGGTAACGGCGCACCGTGGGTTCCGAGACGGCGAGCGAGCGTGCCGGATCGGCGGCGTTCCAGATCTGGCCATGGCAGTGCGCGAGCATGCGCCAGAAGCGCAACATCGCGGGCGCGGCCACGTTGACGCCGAACTGCGGCAGGTCGGTCTCGACGTGGCGTTGGATCGCCTGGGTGCGCCAGACCATGCTGTCGGCGTCGCTCGCGGCCAGGAACGACCGCGGGTAGCCGCCTCGCAGCCACAGGTTGTTCTGTGCAGCGGGCGTGACCTCTTGCAGGTCAAACCCGCTGACCTCGACAACTTCAACCCGCCCCAGCAAGGATTCGCCGGCCTGGCGCAACAACGCCGGAGATGCGCTGCCCAGCAGCAGGAACTGGCCGTTCGCCGGCGAACGGTCGATCAGCACGCGCAGCACCGGGAACAGCCCCGGCGCGTGTTGAACTTCGTCGATCACGATCGGGCCGGTGGGGGCGGTGGGTTCCCCACGCGAATGCACGTCCAGCAAGGCCGTCAACGCCGTCATCGGCTGCTTCAGGCGCTGCTGGTCGACCGGGTTCTCGTGGTCGAACCAGCGCGCCCCGCCGCGCGGCACCAGGCTGGCCGCGAGCGTGCTCTTGCCGCTCTGGCGCGGGCCGGCCAACACCACGGCCCGCGAGCGGGCCAGGGCGTGCCGGACCCGGCATTGCAGGCGACGGCGCGGAATGTCCATGACGACATTGTGCCCCACTAAGCATGAAAAAGGAAAAGACTATATTCCTTTTTCATGCTTTCAAGGGCCGCGCCCGGCATCCAGCAAGCCACCACGGCCCCAGCCGAACGAGCGTTGTCCAGCTGCGCGGCCGGCGGATGCTCGCCGGAAGTGCGCACGCGGCGAGCCGCTTGGCGCAGCCGGCCCAACCGGTTGCTGGCCTGGGCGACGATCACGGTGATAGGCGTTGCGCTGTTGCTGCCCTACAGCGGTTCAGTGGCGGCGCTGTTCGGCTTCGTGCCGCTGCCCTGGCCGCTGCTGGCGGTCACGCTGGCGATCGCGGCGGCCTACATCGGCCTGACCGAAGCCGCCAAACACTGGTTCTACGCGGTGGCGCTCAAACCGCGCGCGGCTTCACGCGCACGCCGTCGCCGACGCTGACCGGCGGATAGACGATCACGCGCGCACCCTCGGCGAGGCCCTGGCGCACCCAGGCCGCGTTGCCGTTGCGCGCGCCGAGTTCCACCGGCGTCAGGCGCGCGCGCTTGCCGTCGAGCACGAACACCGCGCTGCCGCCCTCGGGCCGCGGAAACACCGCACTCACCGGCACCTGCACGGCCTTCGCTTCAGCCAAGGTGACGATGCGCACGCTGACGCGATATCCGTCGCCGAGCGCCTTCCATTCTTCGGCGGGGCTGGTCAGGTCGATCAGTGCGTTCACGCGTTGTTCTTCCACCCCCAACGCCGAGACCTTGGTGAACGCGGCCGGCTCGATGCGGCGCACCCGGCCTTCGAGCACGCCCGGGCGGCCCCATCGCTCGATGCGCACGCGGCTGCCGGGCAAGGCCTGCAGCGCATCGGTGGTGAGCAATTCGGCCACCACCTCCAGGCGCGAGGTGTCGCCGATTTCGATCAACGGCGTGCCGACATTCACCGACGCCTCGCTTGTCAGCGGCACGCGCAACACGCGCCCGGCCACCGGCGAGCGCACGCTGAACGCCCGCCCACCGGTGGCGCCCGGGCGCGACGCCGACAGCGCGGCGCGTGCGACTTCGAGTTCGTGCGTCGCGACATGCTGGTCGGCCACCGCCGCCTCGGTTTCGCGCTGCGCGGCGCTCAGCGACAGGCGGTCGGTGTCGAGCTTGGTCGGCGCGATGAAGCCGTCCTTCGCGAGCTGTTCGCTGCGCCTGAGTTCGTTACGCGCCTGCTCCTGCGCGACCTTGGCACGTTCGATGCGCGTCGCGGCGCGCTGCAGGCTGGCCTGGGTGGCCTCGATGCGCGCGCCCAGTTCGCGCGTGGTGCGTTCGTCGAGCAGCGGCGCCAGCACCGGCGTCAGGCTCGCCACCACCATGTCGGCGCCCACCGCATCGCCCTCGCGCAGCGTGATGCGCGACAGGCGCCCGGCGAGCGGTGCCGACACGACGTAGCGCTCGCTCAGGCGTGTCTTCGCCTCTTCGTCGATCGTGACTTCGAAAGGGCCGGCCGCAACGAGCGCCACCTCCACGTCGACGGGGCGCGACGCGAACGCCCACGCCAGCAACACGACGGTGCCGGCCGCGACCCCGCCGATGGTCAACCAGGTCTTCTTCTGCATCGTCATTCCCTCGTCTTGAGCGCCGCCACCATGTCGAGCCGGTCGATGCGGCGCCGCACGATCAGCGCACTCGCGATCGCCGCCACCAGCACCGCGATCGCGGCCCAGGCGTAGGTGCGCGTGCGGATCACGACCGGAAAGAAGAACTGGTCGCTCTTGAGCAGGTCGACCACCGTGTGCACCAGCGCGTAGCCCAGGCCCATGCCGAGCGGCAGTGCGATCGCGATGACGATCGCCATTTCGCCCAGCAACAGCCCCGACACTTCGGCGCGCGTGAAGCCGAGCACGCGCAGGCTGGCGAGCTCCCAGGTGCGTTCCGACAGCGCAATGCGCGCGTTGTTGTACACCACGCCCACCGCGATGACGCAGGCGAACAGTGTCAACACGGTGCTCATGATGCGGATGTTGCGTGCGCTGATCTCCTGCATGTTGCGCAACATCGATGCCTTGCTGAACGCGCCCGCCACGCGCGGCAGCGCCTTGGTGGCGTCGAGCAGGCCCACCTCCCTGCCGCGCTCGATCGCGAGTACGTAGCCGGTGGACAGGTCGCCCTCGCCGAGCGCATGGTTCAGCGCCTCGCGGTTCATGTAGGCGTTCAACCCCATCATCTCGCGCACCGTCGCGTCGACCACCAGCTCGAGCGTACGGGCACGCCCCTCGAGCACCTCGACGCGGACCCGGTCGCCCACGCGCAGCCCGAGCTTGTCGGCCAGGCGGTCGGTCAGCACCAGGCCGCTGCCGCCGGGCCGGGTTTCCCGGCCATCGACGTCGATGATGCGGTACAGCTCGGGGGCACGCGCATAGCCGCGGATCTGGCTGCGTTCGCGGCGGTGGCCGTTGACCAGCGTGACGGCAACGAAGCGGCTCGCCTCGACCATCGTCGCGCCCGGCAGGCGCGCCAGCTCGTGACGCGCGCTGTCGGCGATCGGGTCGGTCAGCCAGACCGCGACGTCGTTGCGCATCGACAGGTTGAACTGCGTGTCGACGATGTACTCGATCGCGTCGCGGAAGAAGTTGCCCATCACGACGATCGCCACCGCGGCGGCCACGCCGCCGATCGACAGGCCGGTGCGCCACGGCCGGCGCTCCATGTTGCGCAGGATCATGCGCAGCGCGGGCCCGATGCGCAGCCAGCCTATGCGTTCGATCAGCGTGCGCCGGTAGTGGCCCGGTGCGGGCGGGCGCATCGCCTCTGCGGGTGTCAGCCGCACGGTGGCGGCAATCGCGTTGAGCGTTCCCAGCACCGCGGTGGCGAGCGAGATCGAGACGCTCACCACCAGCAGCCACGGCGCGATGCGATGCACGAAGGTCGGGAAGCGGAAGAACTCGGCGTACAGGCCGGTGAACATCGAGCCCAGCACGTCGCCCATCCAGACGCCGAACAACAGGCCGACGCCGACGATCACCAGCACGAGCTTCAGGTAATGCGCCGCAATCGTGCGGTTCGGATAACCGAGCGCCTTGAGCGCAGCGATCTGTTCGCGCTGCGTCGAGACGAGCCGCGACACGACGACGTTGAGCAGGAACGCCGCCACCGCCAGAAAGATCGACGGCAGCACCGTGCCCATCACGTGCTGCTCCTTGATCTCGTTGGTGAGCATCGCGTGCGATGTCTGGTCGGTGCGGGCGATCGCCTCGCGCCCGCCATAGGGCCCCAGCCGGCGCGTCAGGGCGTCGATCACCTCACGCTCCGACGCCCTGGGCGCGAGGCGGATCGCGACACGGTTGAACGCGCCCTGCATGTCGAACGCCGCCTCGAGCGTCTGCGCATCGATCCAGAAGACGCCGAAGCCGCGTTGATCGGGCATGCCCCACAACCCGGCGAAGATGTACTCGGGCGACAGCGCGATGCCCTCGACCACCAGCGTGCGGCGCTTGCCGTTCATCAGCGCGCTGAGCCGGGCGCCGGGCTTGAGGCCATGCGACATGGCGAAGGCTTCCGACACGAGCGCAGGGATCGCGCCATCGCCGGGCCGCGCCCCGGCGCTGCCGGTCTGATCCAGCGCGCGGCCGGTGCGAACCGTCACGCGGTTCATGCGCGCCGGCTGGCGGCTGTCCAGGCCGATCAGCTGGCCGATGATCGGGTCGGACTGGCCCTCGATCTCGACCCGCACCGCCATTTCCGTCGTGGTCTGCACGTCGGCGACGCCGGGAATCGCGCGCAGCACTTCGACGAGCGACAACGGCGCGCGCTTCACGCCCGCAAACACGTCGGCAAAGCGGCCGGCAGCGTAGTAGTCGTCGCGCGCCTGCGTGAGCGAGTCCACCGCCGACAGCGTCGTGATGAAGCCGCCGATGCCGCTGCCCACCACGAGCGCGATCGTGAGCGCCTGGCTCCACATCAGCGTCAGGTCGCGCAGCAGTTTGCGGTCGAGCGCTTTCATCGGGTCATGCCAGCCCCCGGCCGCGGGGTACCGCAGCCACCCCCCGGCGGGGGTGCTCGCCCTGCTTGGGGCGGCCCGGCGCTGGGCTCGCGCTTACCACGACAACTCCGACGGCGACAACTTGTGCGCGTTGCGTTCGACGCGTTGCACGCGGCCGTCGCCGAGGTAGATCACGCGGTCGGCCATGCCGGCGATCGCGGCGTTGTGCGTGATCACGACCGCCGTCGTGCCGAGTTCGCGGTTGATGCGCTCGATCACCTCGAGCACCAGCTTGCCGGTCTGGTAGTCGAGCGCGCCGGTCGGCTCGTCGCACAGCAGCACGTCGGGCTGCTTGACGATCGCGCGCGCGATCGCAACGCGCTGCTGCTCTCCGCCCGACAACTGCGACGGAAAGTGATCGCGCCGCGGCGTCAATCCGACGCGATCGATCGCTTCGTCGACCGACATCGGGTGGGCGACGATGTCGGTGACCAGCGCAACGTTTTCGCGCACCGTCAGGCTCGGGATCAGGTTGTAGAACTGGAACACGAAGCCGACATGCTCGCGGCGGTAGGTCGTCAGGTCGGACTCGCTGGCGCCGTCGAGCTGGTGCTCGCCGAAACGCACCGTGCCGCTGGTCGGCACGTCCAGGCCGCCCAGGATGTTGAGCAGCGTCGACTTGCCGCTGCCCGAGGGCCCGAGCAGCACCACGAACTCGCCGCGTGCGATGTCCAGATCGACGTCACGCAGCGCCTGCACTTCGACCTCGCCGGTGCGATATGTCTTGGTCAGTCCGTGGGCGCTGAAGACCCTCGGCACCTCACTCGGGTCCATCGCTCAATGCTGCGTTCCAGCCACGCCGATACGCTTGATCAGCGTCAAGCCGGCGTGACAGGGTTGCCAACCTGTCGTGTCTGCGGCACGGGGCTGGGCACCTCAAATCGGCGCGCCCGGTCGCCTTGGCCTGCAGCGCGGTGATCAATTCACGGCGGGTGGTTCGGCAATGCCCCCATACTTCGCCACTTCGCCACTTCGCCTCGCGCCGAAACCCCTGATCGGGGCGTTTCGCCAACCCGCCGATGCCCGGCTACCAGACCAAGCAGGAACAGATCGCCGTCACCGGCGTGGCCGATCTGGTGATCCGTTCGCTGCTCGACCGCCAGCAGTTCTCCGATCCGCTGGGCGAGGCCGAGCGGCTCGGCATCTCATCGGCGGCGTGGCCTTTGTTCGGCCTGTTGTGGCCCTCCGGGACGCATTTGGCAGAACGCCTGGCGGCGCGCCCGGTGAATGCAGCAGAGCGTGTGCTGGAAGTGGGCTGCGGCCTGGGCCTGGCCAGCCTGGTGGGCCACCGGCGCGGCGTCGACATGACGGCGAGCGACTGCCACCCGCTGGCGGCGTCTTTCCTGGCCGAGAACCTGCGCCTGAATCACCTGCTGCCGATGAAATACCGGCACGGCCACTGGAGCCGGCCCGAGCGGCCCGGTGCAGCGCGCGGCGCCGCGGCGCCGGTGCATGTGCGCGGCCGCTTCGAGCTGATCATCGGCAGCGACCTGTTGTACGACCGCGATGCGAGCGACGCGCTGGCCGGCTTCATCACGCGTCACGCCTGCGCCAGCGCCGAGGTGTGGCTCGTCGACCCGGACCGCGGCAACCGGGCGGCGTTCAACCGGCAGATGGCGGCCGAAGGTTTTTCATTGAACGAAGCGCGGCTGGACCGACTGGCCAGCGGCGACGAGGCGCCCTACAAGGGCCGCATGTTGACCTATCGTCGCAGCGCCGTCGGTACCGAACCCGAGTTCACAGACTCGCCGTGATGCCGCCATCGACATAGAGGATGTGGCCGCTGACG
Organism: Rhizobacter sp.; assembly: GCA_031396425.1. Lineage (GTDB taxonomy): Bacteria > Pseudomonadota > Gammaproteobacteria > Burkholderiales > Burkholderiaceae_C > JAEMQF01. Next base: position 9,294 of record JANNKS010000324.1, read on the forward strand.
AAACTCGACGCGTCCGAGGCGAGAAAGATCGCCGCGCCGCCGAGTTCGTCGACCTCGCCCCAGCGGCCTGCCGGCGTGCGGCCGGTGAGCCAGGCGCTGAACGTGGGGTCGGCCACCAGCGCCTGGTTCAGTTCGGTCTTGAAGTAGCCCGGCCCGAGGCCGTTCACCTGGATGCCGTGTCTGCCCAGGTCGATCGCCATGCCCTTGGTGAGCATCTTCACCGCGCCCTTGGTCGCGGCGTAGGGCGCGATGCCGGGCCGGCCGAGTTCGCTCTGCACCGAGCAGATGTTGATGATCTTGCCGCGCCGGCGTTCGATCATTCGTTGCGCCACCGCGCGGCCGACGTAGAAGACGCTGTCCAGGTTGGTGGCGGTGAGTTTGCGCCAGGCGTCGATCGGAAATTCGGCGAACGGCGCGCGGTGCTGCATGCCGGCGTTGTTGACCAGGATGTCGATCGCGCCGATGTCGGCTTCGATCGCCGCCACGCCGGAGTGCACCGCGTCGGCGTCGGTCACGTCGAACGGCACGGCGTGCACGGTCAGGCCGCGGCCCTGCAGTTCGGCGCGTGCCGCTTCCAGACGCTTGGCGTCGCGCGCGTTCAACACCAGCGTCGCACCGGCCGCGCCGAGCGCGCCGGCCAGCGCCAGGCCGATGCCCTTGCTGGAGCCGGTGATCAGGGCGAGCCGGCCGCTCAGGTCGAAGAGTTTCACGGTGGACAGTCCTGCGGAATTGCGTGGAGCGATGGGCATGGCGGGCCGGGGCGGGTCACGCCGTCAGACCGGCTTGCGGGTTGATCAGGTATTTCGCTCCGGTGGCACGTGCACCGTACTCGGCGATCGCGCTCGCCTGCAGCGCGCCGGCGAGCGACACCTGCTTCGAATAGTGGCTCGCAAAGGTGGTCTTCAATTCGGCGGCAACGCGTTGTTTGAGCGCCAACACCGCCGCCGGGCCGATGCGCTGCAGGAACGGAAACAGCAGCCAGCCGCCCATGCCCCAGGTCATGCCGAAGTTGCGCTGGAACTCGGTCGGGCCAGTGTCCAGGCCGCCATAGATGTAGACCTGCTTGTGCGTGGTCGAGCCGTAGCGGCTGTATTCCTTCGCGTTGCGGTTCAGCGCTGCCTCCATGCCGGTGAGGATCTGCCCGGCGAGCTTGCCGCCGCCGGTGGCGTCGAAAGCGATCGTCGCGCCGGTGGCGACGAGCGCCTCGGTCAGCTCACTCATGAACGTGGGCGAGCCCGCATTGCACACTTGCTTCGCGCCGATCGCGCGCAGGATCGCCTCCTGCTCGGGCTTGCGCACGATGTTGACCAGGCCGATGCCGTCTTTCAGGCAGATCTTGTTCAGCATCTGGCCCAGGTTCGACGCGGCCGCGGTGTGCACCAGCGCCTTGTGGCCTTCGAGCCGCATCGTCTCGACCATGCCCAGCGCGGTCAGCGGATTGACGAAACACGACGCACCGTCGGCCGGTGTGGCGCCGGCGGGAAGCACCAGGCACTGCTCGGCCTTGATGCAGCGGTACTGCGCATACATCGCGCCGCCTAGAAGTGCCACCGTCTTGCCCAACAGCGCGCGCGCCGCGTCGCTGCTGCCCGTGGCGATCACGACGCCTGCCCCTTCATTGCCGGCCGGCAGCGACTGCTCGAGCCGGGCCGCCATCGCCGGCATCGCGCGCTCTGGAATGCGCGCCGTCATCACCGGCAACGCCGCGCTGCCCGCGACCTGGATCGTCGCGAGGTCGGCTGCGCCGAACAAGAGGCCGATGTCGGACGGGTTGATCGGCGCCGCCTCGATGCGCACCAGCACTTCGTCGGGCCCCGGTTCGGGAACGGGCACGCTGTGCAAAGAGAGTTCGAGTTCGCCGCTGCGCTTGACGAGGGTGCGCAGCTGCAGTCCGGTGCGGGGGGTGGCCATTCAGCGTCCTTGGGTCGGCTCGATCGATGCGGTGCCACGCCGGTGGCACCGCTCGCGTCGATCAGGCCCAGAACGATACACCGTCAGGTCCGCACGCCCATGCCCGGCCTGGCACGCAGCCGGCGGTGAGCTTTGGCGCACAACCGTGCATCGATGGCTTGCTACGCGAACTTGCGAGGTCAGCTTGCGGCGTAAACCGCCGCAGCGCGGTTTACAGCGGCGCGGTCTTGCGCGGCTCGGTTGCCGACTTGGTCGCGACCTTGCTCACCGCCTTGGTGCTGGCGACAGGTGCGGTGACCTTCGCACTCGACGGTGCGGCATTGGCAGTAGCCACCGGTTTGCTGGTGGCCGGCGCCATGGCATCTTTGCTGCTGTCGCCCGGGCAGGCCAGCGCGTTGCCGGCGATCAGGGCAAGAGGGATGAGCAGGAATTTCATGGTCAGCTCCAATGCATTCAAGATCCAGGGGCCACACCATACTCCGTATGACGGGGTGCTGACAATTGACGTGCCCCTCGGCCCATCAGGGTCTTTGCGCGCGGCCAGCACCGCTCAAGCGGGCGATGACCGCAGGCCGTAGGCCTTGCCGTCGACAAACAAATACTCAACCCGCAGCACCGCTTCGCCCTTCTCGGCGGAGAACGTGTAACCCACCACCGCGACGGCCTGGCCAGGTTTGATCTCGGCCACGTTCCACGCCTGCATCCGTGTGAGCGGCGCGAGCTCAATTTCCCAGACCGGGTCTTTGCGCGACGGCAGCCGCGCCGCCGCCAGCACGCGGCTGGCATCCACGTTGGCCGACTGCGGCGGCACCGCGCGCACCGCCAGGTCGGCCGGCAGCTTGACGTTCGGGGCGAGGCGGAGTTTCAGTTCGGCATGCGGGTTGCGCCAGCTGACGGTCTCCACCTTGCCTTCCAGGTACAGGGGTTTGTCCTGATCGAAGCTGCTCCAGCCGTGATGGGCGCGCGCCGGGATCGGCACCCAACCCAGTGACGCCAAACCTGCGGCGCCGAGAAGAAACAATTGACGTCGTTTCATGCGGTCCTTTCAATTGATCGCAGCCAAGGGGGCACCCATGCTTCATTCGCTGACCCGACGCGGCCCCCAGAGTTCGACCTTGTTGCGCTCACCCTGATCGATGCCGGATCGTTGCCCGACTTGGCAGCGGGGCGTTCGTCAAACATAGGCGATCAAGCGCCCGCAGATGATCACCCCGACCCAAGCCCCCACTGACAGCGCGGTTTGAACGCGGGCAAAGCGGTCGCGCAGCGTCACGCCACCGCGCCAATGAAACAGTGCCGCATTCGCCCCGGCAAACAGCAGCAGCGCCATCTTGACCAGGAAGGCGCGGTTGCCGAGCAACTCTTCGAACTGGCTGGCAAGCATCAGGCCACCGCTGAGGGCCGCAAGGCCGAAGCCGGCCAGGGTCACCGGCAGCGCCAGGCGCGCCAGTGTTGCAGGCTCGACCGCGCCGGCCGAGCGCAAGAACCGCAGCTCGAAGACGACCAGGCTGCCGAACAGCAGCGCGACGCCGATCAGATGCACTGATTCGAGCGCCGGATAGGCAAACACGGAACTCTGGATCCAGCCCATGACAGCCTGATTCTCGTCGGCGGGACGCCCCTCTGCAGCATCGCTGTTCGCGGCATCGCCAGCCCAGCCAGTCGATGGTCGATCTGCGCGTCGCCCTCTCAATGCGATGTTCGTGCGTGCCGCAAACTACGTTGACAAGATCTTCAAGGGCGAAGCGCCGGCGAACTTGCGAATGGAACAACCGACCGAATTCGACCTGGCCGTCAACTTCAAGCCGGCAAAGGAGCTTGGCATCAGGAATGCGCAATCGGTTCTGGTGCGCGTGACCCAGCGAGTCGAGTGACGGCGAGGGCAGGTCGCCCGAAGGCCCAGCCGCCGTGGCCATCGGGTGGCCAGGCCCTGGAATCGAGGCTTGTCTGGAAGTCGGCCGGGCCGGCTGATTTGCAGCGTTGGCGTGCGGTGAATCAGCGCAGCGCCAGCGCCTTTTCGATGGCCGCTGTCAGCACCGCACTGTCCGGCGCGGTGTTGCTGGGATAGTAGGCCACCGGCTGGCCCTGGCGATCGACCAGGTACTTGTTGAAGTTCCAGGCCGGCGCCTTGCCCGTCACGCGGGCCAGTTGGGCAAACAAGGGGTGGGCGGCAGCGCCGCGCACCGGCACGGTGGTGAACATCGGGAACTTCACGCCGTAGGTGTTGAAGCACACGTCGGCGGTCTTCTTGGCGTCGGCGTCTTCCTGCTGGAAGTCGTTCGACGGAAAACCCAGCACCACCAGGCCGCGCACGGCGTAGCGTGCATTCAGCGCCTCCAGGCCCTCGAACTGAGAGGTGAAGCCGCAGTAGCTGGCGGTGTTTACCACCAGCAGCACCTTGCCCGCGTACTGGCACAGCGCCTGCGGCTTGTTGTCCTGCAAGCGTGGCAGTGTGTGGTTGAGGATCGCAGGGCAGTTGCTCGGCCCCTGCGCCCACAAGCGGCCGCAGCCCAGCGCGCCGGCCAGGCCGAGACTGGATTGCAGCAGCTCACGGCGGTTGGGCACCGCGAAACGAAGGGGGATCATGAGGTGGGTTGCCTTGCGGTGGGCAAGACGGGTGCTCCGGGGCGCCCAGTATGGACCGACAACGCGTGATTCCCGACTTCCCTCGAAGTCGTGTCCCGATCGCCCGTTTCACTCGCGTCGCGAGCCCTGTGAGCGCAGAGCCGCACAGGCCCATGCCGTTCAGACCTTGACGATGCCCAGCTCGAGCAGGCAGCGCGCGCTGTCGACAATGCTCTGCTCGACCGGCCGCGTCTGCCAGCCCAGCACCGCCTTCGCGTGCGACGCGTCCTGATGCCGCACCGAACCCAGCTCGCCGACCACCGCCCTGGCCAATGGGTTGAACCGTGCCGCGATGCGCACCATCCAGTCGGGAACGTTGCGTGTCGTCACCTTGTGCGCCTGCACACCCAGCGTGGCACGCAGCAGGTCGGCGATTTCGCGCAGTTTCATGAAGCGGCCCGAGGCGATGAAACGCTCTCCGGCCAGGCCCGGCGCCTTGAGCGCGCGCACATGCAGGTCGGCGACGTCGCGCACGTCGACCACGCCGAAGCCGATGTCGGGGCAGGCGCCCAGGCTGCCGTCGAGCAGTTTCTTCACGATCACGACCGACGCCGAATAATCCCGGCTCCACACCGGCCCGAGCACCACCGAGGGGTTGATGCTGCAGTACTCGATCGGCCCGCCTTCCCTGGCAACCCAGTCGCGTGCGGCGCGCTCGGCGATCGTCTTCGACTGGATGTAGGGCGACAGGCCGGGCCCGTCGAGTTGCGTCCAGTCGGCTTCGGTGAAGTGGTGCACGCCGCGGCCGCGCCCGTACGACACGGCGGCCACCGACGACGTCATCACGAAGCGCCTCACGCCGGCTGCCTTCGCGGCGTGCAAAGCACGCAACGCGCCGTCGCGCGCCGGAACGATCAGCTCATCAGCGTGTCTGGGAACGCCCATCGGCAGCGGCGAGGCCACATGCGCCACATGGCTGCAGCCGGCCATCGCCTCGGCCCAGCCGGTGTCGGCGTTCAGGTCGGCGGCGAAGAACTGGAGCCGGCTGTTGTCGACCGCGAGCAACTCGCGCACCGCGCCTTCCCTGGCCAGGCTGCGCACGGTGGTGTGCACGGTCCAGCCTTCCGAAACCAGTTGGCGGATCAGGAAGCCGGCGATGTAGCCGCTGCCGCCGGAGACGAGCACGGTGTCTGACATGGGAGGGTTCTTTCCGGGGCGAGTGGGGACGGGCGCATTGTGGATGCGCGCCGGCGTCGACGAAGCGGGCACCAAGGCCATGCACGCCTGCGAAAATCGCTGCGCATGGCCGCCACCCCTTCGACCCCGCTGCTGCACAGCGCCTTCTACCGCTTCGTGCCGCTCGCCGACCCGCCGGTTGCGGCCGATGCACTGCGCGCCCTGGCGCAGGGGTTGCGAGGCAGCGTCGTCGTCGCGGCCGAAGGCGTCAGCGGCGCGCTCGCCGGCGCGCCCGCGGCAGTGCGGGCGTTCGAAGCCGCGCTGCAACAGCGAGACGTGCTGGGCGGCGCATTGTTGGGCATGGCGTTCAGGCACAGCGCCTGCACGTCTGCGCCGTTCGGCCGCCTGAAGGTCAGCGTCAAGCCCGAGATCGTCGCACTCGGGTTGCCGTCGCACGGCCCAGCCGGCGTCACGCTGGCGCCACCCGATCAACACGACACCAGCCACCTCGCGCCAGCGGCGTGGCGCGCGTTACTGACCCGCGACGACGTGGTGCTGCTCGACAACCGCAACCACTTCGAAGTCCGGCTCGGCCACTTCCGCGGCGCGCTGGACCCGCAGGTGCACAACTTCCGCGACCTCGTCGCCTACGTGCAGCAGCAGGCGCCGGCCTGGCGCGCGGCGCAACGGCCGGTGGCGATGTACTGCACCGGCGGCATCCGCTGCGACAAGACGGCGCCGTGGCTGCGCAGCCTGGGGCTGCAGGTGTGGCAGCTCGACGGCGGCATCCTGAACTACTTCCAGCACATGGATGATGCCGACCGGGAGTGGGTCGGCGAGTGTTTCGTGTTCGACAAGCGCATCGCACTGGACAGCCGCCTGCAGGAGACCGGCCACACCGCCGAACAGGTGTTCGATGCAAGCCACCCCGACGAGGCCTGGCGCCTGCAGCGCGCGCTGCGCCTCGACGAACCGCCATGACGCGCCCCGCGCCGGCGTGGGCGCCGCCGCCGCGCGACGGCGTGAACGCCAGCCGCGTCGCCGTCAGCGCCGGCCCGTGGGCCACGCTCGCCGAATTCCTGGCGGCGCGCATGCCCCACGCACCCGACTGGCCGACGCGCCTGGCGCGCGGCGAGGTGCTGGCCGCGAGCGGCCAGCCGCTCACCGGGGCCGAGCCCTGCGTGCCGGGCGCGCTGCTGTGGTACTGGCGCAGCCCGCCGGCCGAACCGCGCATCCCCTTTGAACTCGAGCTGCTGCACCACGACGATCACCTCGTGGTGGTGGACAAACCGCACTTCCTGCCGGCAACGCCCGGCGGCCGCCACTTGCAGGAAACGGCGCTGGTGCGGCTGATGCGCCAGCTCGGCATCCGCACCTTGGCGCCGATGCACCGGCTCGACCGCGAAACCGCCGGCGTGCTGGTGTTCATCGTGCAACCGGCAACCCGCCACGCGTACCACGCGCTGCTGCGCGACCACCAGGTGCACAAGGTCTATGAGGCGATCGCCCCCTGGCGCGCCGGGCTCGCGCTGCCGTTCACCTGCCGCAGCCGGCTCGAGCAGCCGCTCGGCGCGGCCTTCATGCAGATGCAGGTGGTGGCGGGTGCGCCGAACGCGGAAACCCGCATCGAGCTGATTGAACGCCTTGGCGGCGGCGCCGTCGAGCTGGCGCACTACCGGCTGGTCCCGCGCTCCGGGCGGCGACATCAACTGCGCGCGCAACTCTGCGCGCTCGGCCTGCCGATCGTCGGCGACCGCATCTACCCCACGCTGTGGCCCGAGCCGGCGCCACACGCAGCGCCCGATTACGCGGCGCCGCTGCAGCTGCTGGCGCGCGAGTTCGTTTTCACCGACCCCTTCAGCGGCGCACAGCGGCGTTTCATCAGCGGGCGGCGGCTGCAACTGGCCCCGGCGCATTGACGCCGTGAGGCATCGCGCAGTGTCCCTCGCTGCTGATGCGGGCGGGCCGACCACAACGCGGCAGCCCGCAGAGCGTCAACGCGGCGTTTCGCCGCGCGCCGAGGCGAGGCCTTCGCGCAGGTGGCGCAGCATGCGGCGCGCGGCGATGCGGCCGTCGTAGTAGCCCGCCACGGTGTCGACTTCGCGGTAGCCCAGGCTGCGGTAAAACGCCATTGCGGTCGAGTTGTCGGCACGCAGTTCGAGCGCGATCGACGCCATGCCGGCCACCTGCGCTGACTTGAGCAACCAGTCGTGCAGCGCCCGGCCGAGGCCGAGCCGCTGCTGCTGTGCGTGCACGCACAGCAGCACCAGATGGGCGCGTTCGTCGCCGAATTGCATCACCGCAAATCCTTGGGGACTGCCCGCCCTGCCATCACCATCGCTGCCGCCCACGTGGCCACCAGCGATGCCGTCGGCACTGCGCCGCTCGCGATCTGCCTCGCTGCCAAACGCTGCGTCTGCCGCAGACCCCGCCTCAGCCACCACCACCAGCACGTCGCGCTCGGCCATCAACGCGGCCAGGCGGCGCGGCGTGTAGCGCCAGGCCAGGCCGGCTTCGATCAGCTCGCGCGACATCTCGGCCAGCGCGGGCGCTTCGGCGATGCGGGCCAGGCGCAGCATCAGGGCAAGCGCACGATGCGCTGCGTGCGCTGGTTCAAATCACCCACTGCGACACCGGCAGCGAGCGGCGCCAGGCCAGGCGCGGCAGCGTGGGGCATGTTCATGGTGGCTAGCTCAAGCATCGTTGGCAGGCAGCATACGCCGACGGCGCAGCGCGACCATCGGGGCCAGCCCTCCCGGGCCGTGCGACGATGCGCTTGACATCCCTTGCGGCACGTCAAGCACGACCATGGGCCGACAATCCAGCATCCAACTGCACCCAGGAGACCCCGATGGCACTCAGCGACGAACTGGCGAAGCTGCAGGAACTGCATCAACGCGGCGCATTGACCGACGACGAATTCGCGCGCGCCAAGGCGCGCCTGCTCGGCGGGCCGGCGGCCGCAGAGGGCGATGCGTCGAGCGGGATGGCCGCCGTGAACGCGTTTCGGCGCAGCCGCAGCGACCGCTGGATTGGCGGCGTTTGCGGCGGTCTGGCGAAGGTCACCGGCGTGGAGTCCTGGGTCTGGCGCCTGCTCGCCGCAGTGCTGCTGCTGTTCGGTGGCGCCGGTTTGCTGGTGTACGTTCTGCTGTGGATTTTCGTGCCTGAAGAGTGAACTGCGTTGCGCTTGCCAGCCCGTGCCAGGCACTGGCCGAGTGTGGATGCGCGTGTCGCGCTGCCCTTCGCGTAGACTGACCGACACAGCGACCCGCACTGTGTGAGCGCCCGCCGCGCGATGCGATGGCCTGTTGCATCACCCGCATCCGAACAACCGATGAATCGACGAAACCATCTGCGCGCCCTTGCCGCGTTCGGCCTGTCGCCTGGGCTGTCGGCCTGGCCGATCGCGGCGCGCGCCCAGCAACCCAGGCTGACCCGGATCGGCGTGCTCCTGCCCGCCAATCCGGAGCCGCTGCTCGGCTTGCTGCGAGATGCGCTGCGCGAACGCGGCTACGTCGAAGGCGAGAACGTCCAGTTCACGGTGCGTTCCGCCGGCGGCAAGCCCGATCTGAGTCGCGGGCTGGCCGACGAGCTGGTTCGGCTCCCGGTCGACATCATCGTGGTCTGGCAGACGCCGGCCGCTTTCGCCGCGAGCCAGGCGACGACGCAGATTCCAATCGTCATGGGCATGGTGGCCGACCCTGTCGGCAGCGGCCTCATTGCCAGTCTGGCCCGCCCAGGGGGCAACATCACCGGCCTGGCGGGCACGACGGCAGAATTGGGCGCGAAGATCCTGCAGCTCATCCGCGAGGCGCTGCCTGCGACGCGCCGGGTTGCGATCCTGGCCAACGCCACCGACCCGTTCACCAAGACCTTCGTTGCCCAGATCGAGCTCGCCGGCCAGGCCCTGGGCATCGCGACGCAGACCCAGGTCGTGCGCGGCGTGGAGGACTATGAAGGCGCATTCGCGGCGATGAAGAAAGAGCGCACTGACGCCGTCATCGTGCAGCCGAGCCTGCCGCGCAAGCCAGCCATTGAACTGGCGCTGAAGCAGCGCCTGCCAGCAATGTCGCCCTCGCTCTATTTCACCGGAGAAGGCGGGCTGCTGTCGTACGCCGCAAATCTGGACGACAGCTACCGCCGGACCGCGCACTTCGTCGAGCGGATACTCAAAGGGGCGAAGCCCGCCGACCTGCCGGTCGAGCAGCCGACGCGGTTCGAGCTGCGCGTCAACCTGGTCACCGCGAAGGCGCTCGGCATCAGCATTCCTCAGTCCTTTTTGCTGCGCGCCGACGAGGTGATTCGTTGAACATGGGCCAGCAGACACTGCTGTTCGCATTGCGGCGACAGCGTTGCAACTGAGCCGGGAACGACGCAGCCACTGGCCCAGCGCAGCGTATCGGCCACGGTGTCGCGCAGCGGCCGCAGCGTGAGGCCGGCCGCAGCAGCGCGGCGGTTGTCGGCCAGCAGCATGCCGCCGGACTCGGGGTCGCTCTCGGGAATCAACAGTGGCAGCCCAGTCCAGGGCTCGATGTTCTGCGCCAGAACCTCTTCGTCGCTCATCCAGATGAACCGAGCTTCACTGCCCGCCACTTCGCAACAGGTGTGCAGCAGTTCCGCAAACGGCAACGTCGGCCCGATCGCGTTGAACACACCGGCGGTGCGTGTGCGCGCCAGCTGCAGGCACCAGGCGGCAAGATCACGCGCGTCGATGAACTGCACTGGCCGCTCGGGCCGGCCAGGCGCCAGCACGTCGCCGCCGCGCGCCACCCGTTGCGGCCAATAGGTGAAGCGGCCAGTGGGGTCGAATGGGCCGACGATGAGCCCCGGCCGCACACACGCCACCCGGCCGGGCAGCGCCGCCTGGATGGCTTCTTCTGCGCGCGCCTTCTGCGGCCCGTAGCCCTCGTTGCCACCGTCCACCGGCGCGCCTTCGTCATAGGCGACGCCAGGCGCGAACGACGCATGCACCGAGATGCTCGAGATGAACGTGTAGTGCGGCACCTCGGCGTCCAGCGCCTCGAACGTGCGGGCGATCTGTTCGGGCGTGTAGCCGCAACAGTCGATCACGGCATCGAAACGCTGGCCGCGCAGCGCGCTCATGTCGGCGTTTCGGTCGCCCACCAGGCGTGGCACCGACGGGAACAAGCCCGCGCCATGCTGGCCACGGTTGAGCAGCGTGACATCGACGCCCTGCTCGAGCGCCGCGTGCACGATGTGCCGGCCCAGAAACACCGAGCCGCCGAGCACCAGAAGCTTCATGGCTCGATTGTGCCGTTCACTGTGGTGCGGTGGCGCGCGATGACCGCCTTCACCGCGTCGATCTCGCGCTGCACAATAGCGACACGCCGAACAATGGCAAACAACGAGCGTCGAGGAGACCGGTCGATGGACATGGCACACCGTGGTCATCAAGCAGCATCTGATCGACCCCGAGATCTGCATCCGCTGCAACACCTGCATCGATGTCTGTGGCCTCAAGCGCTAGGAAGAAGGCGTGGTGCCGGCACTGTGCGACGTGGCGCAGGGCGCGACGTTGAAGACCGAAGGACGATTGCACCTTGAAACCCATGAGGCAGCAGCTGATATGACCATCGATTCATTGAAGAGTGCGCCCGTGCTCGTGATCGGCGCCGGCATCATGGGGGCGGGCATCGCCCAGGTGGCGGCGCAGGCCGGCCACGCGGTGAAGCTGTTCGACGCGCGCGACGGCGCGGCAGCGCAGGCGAAAGGCAAGCTCGCCGACAGCCTGGCCGGTCTGGTGGCGAAAGGCAAACTCGATGCGGCAGCGGTCGACGCGACGCTCGCGCGCATCACGCCAGTGGCCACCTTGCGTGAGGCCGCCGACGCGCGGCTGGTGGTCGAGGCGATCGTCGAACAGCTCGCCACCAAGCGTGCGCTGTTCGCCGAACTGGAAAGTCTGTTGAGCGACGACGCGGTGATCGCGACCAACACCTCGTCGATCTCGGTCACCGCGCTGGCGAACGGCATGGCGCATCCGGCGCGGCTGGTCGGCATGCATTTTTTCAACCCGGTGCCGCTGATGAAACTGGTCGAGGTGGTGTCGGGCCTGCACACCGATGAGGGTGTGGCCGACGCGATCTTCGAACTCTCCAAAACCTGGGGCAAGGTGCCGGTTCACGCGCGCTCGACGCCCGGCTTCATCGTGAACCGCATCGCGCGGCCGTACTACGCCGAGGCGCTGGCGCTGCTGGGTGAGCGAGCCATCGAGCCGGCCGCGCTCGACGCCTGCCTGCGCGGTGCGGGCTTTCGCATGGGGCCGTGCGAGTTGATGGACCTGATCGGCCACGATACGAATTTCGCGGTGACGAACTCGGTGTACGAGGCCAACTTCTTCGACAAGCGCTATGTGCCCTCGCTGGTGCAGCGCGAAATGGTCGACGGCGGGCTGTTCGGCCGCAAGACCGGGCGAGGGTTTTTCACCTATGTTGCAGGCAAGCCGATGGTTTCGGCCGATGCGGCGGTGGGTGAAGCGCCTGCTGATGCCTCGCTGGGCAACATCGTGCTGCACGGCCGCGGCCCTTGCGCCGAATTGCTCGCCGCCCGACTCACCGCCGCCGGCCTGGGCTTCGACCGCGCAGCGCAAAGCGGCTGGACCGGCCTGACGCTGGGCGGCGCAGCGGCCGGCGCGGCATTGCGCCTCACCGATGGCCGCAGCGCGTCACAGGTCGCCGCCGCCGGGCCGCAACGCGAAGTGGCGGTGTTCGATCTGCCGATCGCATGGCTCGGCGTTGCCCAGCGCGCCGCCGCGACGGTGCCCGGTGTGGCGCTTGCATTCAGCGTTGCGGCGCAGGCTCGTGCCGACCTGTCCGAGATTGCCGCAGGCGCGCTGCGCGCCCTCGGCTTTGCGCCGCAGCCAGTGGCTGACACGCCCGGGCTGGTGGTGGCGCGCAGCGTGGCGATGTTGATCAACGAAGCCGCCGACGCGGTGCAGCAAGGCGTGTGCACGCCCGACGGCGCCGATGCGGCGATGAAGCTCGGCGTCAACTATCCTGCAGGGCCCTTCGAATGGCTGGCGCGCTGGGACGCATCTGCCGCCATCGATGTGATCGAGGCGCTCGACGCGTGCTACCGCGGCGAGCGCTATCGCGTCAGCCCATGGCTGCGCCAGGCCGCGTGGTGGGCCGCTGGCGTCTGAAGCTCGCATGAAGTTCGCCGAATTCCACCCCGGCCAGGTGATCGAGGCCGGCCCGTTCGTGCTCACCGAAGCCGAGCTGCTCGGCTTCGCCAATGCCTGGGACCCGCAGTGGTTTCACACCGACGCCGACGCGGCGTTGACCGGGCCGTTCCAGGGCCTGATCGCGAGCGGCTGGCAGACCTGCGCGATCGCGATGCGGCTCGTCGTCAACCGCGCGCTGAAGGGCTCGGAGTCGTTCGCTTCACCGGGCCTGGCTTACGTGAAGTGGCCCAACCCGGTGCGCGCCGGTGACCGCCTGAGCCTGCGCGCCACCGTGATCGACGCACGCCGCTCCGAGCGCAAGCCCAGCCTGGGCATCCTGCGCTGGCGCTGGCAACTGTTCAACCAGCGCGGCGCCGAAGTGCTCGACGTCGAAGCGACCAGCCTGTTCGACCTGCCCCTGCCTGCGAAGGAAACATCACCATGACCCAAGCTTTCATCTGCGACGCCATCCGCACCCCGATCGGCCGCTACGGCGGCGCGCTGTCGTCGGTGCGCACCCACGAACAGGGCGCCATTACGATCCCCGCGGTGATTGCGCGCAACGCCAAGGTGGACAGGCAGGCC
>JANNKS010000369.1:0-3523 GCA_031396425.1 Rhizobacter sp.
GGTATCGGCGGGGGCGGCATGCTCACCAGCGGCAACGCCAACCTGTTGATGGCGCACGGCAGCGCCAGGCAGCAGGCGGTGTTTGCGAAGAACGAATTCTCCGGCCGCTTCTCGGGCACGATGTGCCTGAGCGAGCCGCAGGCGGGTTCGAGCCTGTCCGACGTCACCACGCGCGCTGTGCCCGACGGTCCGGACTTCCAGGCCGAGCCGCTCGGGCCGCGCTACCGCTTGCGCGGCAACAAGATGTGGATCTCGAACGGCGAGCACGAGCTCACCGAAAACATCATCCACCTGGTGCTTGCCAAGATCCCGGCGGCGGACGGCAAGCTGGTTCCGGGAACGCGCGGAATTTCACTGTTCATCGTGCCGAAGAAGCTGGTCGACACGAAGGGCCAGCTCACCGGTGTTCGAAATGACGTGGTGCTGGCCGGCCTGAACCACAAACTCGGCTACCGCGGCATTCCGAACACGCTGCTGAATTTCGGCGAAGGCAAATTCGCGGTGCGCGACCCGGCCTTCGGCGTCGGGCTGGACGGTGCCGGTGCCGGTGCGGTGGGTTACCTCGTCGGCCAACCTGGCGAAGGCTTGCGCTGCATGTTCCACATGATGAACGAGGCGCGCATCGCGGTCGGGCTGGGCGCAACGATGCTGGGTTACGCCGGCTATGAAGCGAGCCTGGAGTACGCCAAGGGCCGCCCGCAGGGCCGTCCTGTCGGCGTGGGCGGCAAGGACGTGAACCAGGCGCAGGTGCCGATCATCGAACACGCCGACGTGAAGCGCATGCTGCTGGCGCAGAAGAGTTATTGCGAAGGCGCGCTGGCGCTCGAGCTGTATTGCGCACGCCTGGTCGACGAGCTGCACACCGGCGACGCTGCGGCCGCGGCCGAAGCGGGCCTGCTGCTCGAGATGCTGACGCCGATCGCGAAGAGCTGGCCGAGCGAATGGTGCCTGGAAGCGAACAGCTTGGCGATCCAGGTGCTGGGCGGCTACGGTTACACGCGCGACTTTCCCGTCGAGCTGTACTGGCGCGACAACCGCCTCAACATGATTCACGAAGGCACGCACGGCATCCAGGCGCTCGACCTGCTCGGGCGCAAGGTGACGATGCAAGGCGGCAAGGGGCTGGCGTTGCTCGCGCAGCGCATCCAGTTCAGCATCACCACTGCGAAGGGCGCCGCCACGCTCTCCGAGTACGCGAACTCGCTCGGCGCTGCGCTCGAGCGCGTCGTCGCAGTGACGAAACAGGCCTGGGCCACCGGCAACCCCGACGAAGCGCTGGCCAACGCGACACCCTACCTGCAGGCCTTCGGTCACCTGGTGCTGGCCTGGGTGTGGCTGGACGTCGCGCGCTGCGCCAGGAACAACCTGGCGCTGGCCGGTGCCGACGCGGCGGCACTGCACGGCAAACTCGCTGCCTGCCGCTATTTCTATCGCTACGAACTTCCGCGCCTGGAAGCCTGGCTGGGTGTCGTGGCGAGCCGCGACGACACCTGCCGAAACATGGATGTGAACGGATTCTGACCATGTCGTCGCCTCGCATGGCACTCGTGACCTGGGTGCTGATCTACGCCGGCATGTTCAGCTTTGCGCTGGGCTGGACGGTGCGCCCGAACGCGCCCGCGCTGGGTTGGGTGTTGATTTTTTGCAGTGCCGTCGCGGTGGTGGCGGGCATCGTGCTCGTGTGGGCGCGTTCGCGCATGGCGCCGCAGGCGGGCGAATGAGCCTCGAGATCGGCCCCGGAATCGGACGCCACGACTGCGACATCGTTCTGGCCCATGGCGGCCCGGTCTCGCCTGCAGAACTGGCGCAGCAGTTTTTCGGCCGCCGCCCGAGTGACAACAAGGCCTTCTTCAAGGCCCCAACCAGGAATAGGAGATTGACATGAGCACCCACATCGAGAAGCTGTTCGACCTGACCGGCAAGACCGCGCTGGTGACCGGCGGATCGCGCGGCCTGGGGCTGCAGATCGCCGAGGCGCTGGGCCAGGCCGGCGCGAAAATCCTGCTCACCTCGCGCAAGGCGGCCGACCTGGAAGAAGCCGCCGCCGACCTGCAGGCGCAAGGCATCGACACACGCTGGGTGGCCGCCGACGCGAGCGACCCGGCCCAGGTGCAACGCGTCGTCGACGAAGCGATGCAGCGGCTCGGGCGCATCGACATCCTGGTGAACAACGCCGGCGCCACCTGGGGCGCGCCCGCCGAAGACCACCCGCTCGAGGCCTGGGACAAGGTCATGAACCTGAACATCCGCAGCATTTTCCTGTTCTCGCAGGCGGTGGCGAAGGCAAGCATGATTCCCAACCATGGCGGGCGCATCATCAACATCGCGTCGATCGCCGGGCTGGGCGGCTCGCTCGACATGAAGTTCATCGCCTATGGCACCAGCAAGGGTGCAGTGGTCAACTTCACGCGCACGCTCGCCGGCGAGTGGGGGCCGCTGGGCATCACGGTGAATGCGCTCGCACCGGGCTTTTTCCCGAGCCGCATGACCAAGTCGACGCTGGCCCATTACGGCGCCGACAAACTGGCCGAACGCGCGCCCTTGCGGCGTCTGGGCGACGACGACGACCTCAAAGGCGCCGCGCTGTTGTTCGCCAGCGCGGCGGGCAAGCACATTACCGGGCAGATCCTGGCGGTGGACGGCGGTGTCACCGCGGTGCACGGCGGCTGAGGCAGCGCGAAGCGCATGAAATTCAAGATCCACATTCCGTTCGTCGAAGCGCAGGGTTTCGAGCTGCTGCGCTTTGAAAACGGTGAGGCCGAGATTGCACTGACGCCGCGCGCCGACCAGCTCAACAGCTGGAACGTGGTGCACGGCGGCGTGACGATGACGCTGCTCGACGTCGCGATGGCGCATGCCGCGCGCAGCCCGCGTGCCGGAGCCGCGGAACACGATTCCCGCGGTGTCGTCACCATCGAGATGAAAACCAGTTTCATGCGCCCCGGCATCGGGCGCGTTCACGCGCACGGCAAGCTGCTGACCCAGACCAAGACGATGGCCTTCTGCGAAGGCTCGCTGTTCGACGCCCAGAACCAGCTGGTTGCCCATGCGACCGGCACCTTCAAGTACCTGCGCGCCTTGCCCACCGGCGAGCGCCAGGTGCAGCTTCTCAACGGAACCGACTGATTGACAGGAACGACCATGAGCTTCACGAACAAGCAGATCCTGCTCGCTTCGCGCCCGGAAGGCGAACCCACATTGGCGAACTTCAAGCTGCGCGAAACAGCGGTGCCCGAGATCAGTGACGGCCAGGTGCTGGTGCGCCACCATTACCTGTCGCTCGACCCGTACATGCGTGGCCGCATGAACGAAGGCAAGAGTTACGCCGAGCCGCAACCGCTTACGCCCTACGCCGGCGAAGCAAATTCGTACTCGTACATTCCACTGGGTGCGGGATTTGTAGTTTCACCGTGGAATTTTCCTTTTGCTATTCTTGCCGGAACTGCCGCTGCACCTATCGCCGCCGGCAATACCGTTGTGCTAAAACCTGCCTCGGAAACGCCCATGATGGGTTGGCTTTTTG
>JANNKS010000407.1:0-5825 GCA_031396425.1 Rhizobacter sp.
GCCCTGGCCGGGCCGCCTGGGGCAACGAACGCTGGCCGGCATCGCCGAACTCGGTGCCTGGTGGCAGGGCCAGGCGGCAACAATGCAGGCGCTCGACGCGTTGCGAAACCGGCCGCTGCTGGCCGCTACCGGTATCGCGAACCCGGGTCGCTTCTTTGACCAGTTGCGCCAGCACGGGCTGGTGTTCGACAGTTTGGCACTGCCCGACCACCACCCCTTCGCCACCCTGCCCTGGCGCGCAGACGCAACGGACGTGATCGTCACCGAAAAAGACGCCGTGAAGATTGAACCGGGCCGCAGCGGCAACACGCGGGTCTGGGTCGCGGCGCTAGACTTCCAGCTTGGACCTGGATTCGAATCGGACCTGATGGCACTCTTGCCGAAGCGCGAGATGCAAGGAAAAGACCATGGAAGTTCGTCTGCTTGATTTGCTGGTGTGCCCGGTCTGCAAGGGCCCGCTCGAGCACTTGCGTCCGCCTGCCCAAGAGCGCGCCGAACTCGTCTGCCATGCCGACCGCCTGGCCTTCCCAATTCGCGATGGCATTCCGGTGATGCTGGAAAGTGAAGCGCGCACTTTCGAAGCGACGCCCTGAGCGACGCCCTTGTCGGCCCCCTCACCGAAGCTGGCCTGCCGGGCATGACGATGATGTTCACCGTGCTGATTCCGGCCCGAATGGCCTCGACCCGGCTGCCGCGCAAGCCGTTGGCCGACATTGCCGGTGTGCCCATGGTGGTGCGGGTGGCGCAGCGCGCGGCGCTGGCGGGTGCGGCTCGCGTCGTCGTGGCCGCCGACCATGCCGACATCCTGCACGCCTGCGCCGCCTTCGATGTCGAAGCCGTGCTGACCCGCGCAGACCATGCCACCGGCAGCGACCGCCTGGCGCAGGCCTGCGAAGTGCTGCACCTCGAAGGCCGCGACGTGGTGGTCAATGTTCAAGGCGACGAACCGCTGATCGATCCGGCGTTGGTGCGCGCCTGCGCCGAATTGCTGGAAGCACGCGAAGACTGCGTGATGAGCACCGCCGCGCATGCGATCGACTCGATGAAGGAACTCGACGACCCGAACGTCGTGAAGGTCGTGCTCGACGCGGCGGGCCGCGCGCTCTACTTTTCGCGCGCCGCCATACCGTGGTGGCGAGATGCTCGGGCCGCAGGCGCCCCCGCCGTGCCAACACCTGCCCCGTTGCGACACATCGGCCTGTATGCGTACCGGGCCGGCTTCCTGCGCCGGTATGCAGGCCTGTCGCCGAGCCCGCTGGAAGGCATTGAATCCCTCGAACAACTGCGCGTGCTGTGGCACGGCGAACGCATCGCGGTGCACCTCAGCGCCTCGCGCCCCGGCCCCGGCGTCGACACGCCGGCCGACCTGGAACGCGTGCGCGCTTTGCTGGGCTGATGCACGGCAGGTGTCAGGTTCGTGCCAGGCACCGCATGGTATTCTCGTTGCAAAGATCAGGATGCGCAGACTTGGCGGCCACCCCAGGCACGATGCATCGACACGAGGGGACCTATGAAACTCATTCTTCTTGGCGCGCCGGGTGCAGGCAAGGGAACGCAGGCGTCGTTCATCTGCCGCAAGTTCGGCATCCCGCAGATTTCCACCGGCGACATGCTGCGTGCCGCCGTCAAGACCGGCTCACCACTGGGCGTGGCAGCCAAGAAGGTGATGGACAGCGGAGCGCTGGTGAGTGACGACATCATCATCGGCCTGGTCAAGGAACGCATCGCCCAGCCCGATTGTGCGAACGGATTCCTGTTCGACGGGTTTCCACGCACCATTCCGCAGGCCGAGGCGATGCGAACCGCCGGCGTGCAACTCGACGTGGTGCTGGAAATCGACGTGCCCGACGCGTCCATCATCGAACGCATGAGCGGCCGGCGCGCACACCTTGCCTCGGGGCGCACCTACCACGTCAAATTCAACCCGCCGAAGGTGGCCGACCGTGACGACGTCACCGGCGAGCCGCTGGTGCAACGCGCCGACGACCGCGAAGAAACGGTGCGCAAGCGGCTTCAGGTCTACCAGGACCAGACTCGCCCGCTGGTCGCGTATTACGCGCAGTGGGCGCGCAGCGGGGCACCTGGCGCGCCGCGCTATGAAAAGATCAGTGGAACGGGCAGCGTCGACGACATCACCCAGCGCGCCATGACGGCATTGGCGTGAACGGGCAACTTTCAAGTTGAGGGAGAGCTGAGAATGGAAATCGCGGGCAAGGTCTTCATCGTCACCGGCGGTGCTTCGGGCTTGGGAGAAGGCACAGTGCGCATGTTCGCCGCGAACGGCGCGAAAGTGATGATCGCCGACGTTCAGGCCGACAAGGGCGAAGCGTTGGCGAAGGAAATCGGCGGCGCGTTCGTCAAGTGCGACGTGAGCCAGGAAGCCGACGCCCAGGCGGTGGTGGCTAAAGCCGTCTCGATGGGCAAATTGATGGGCCTGGTGAACTGTGCCGGCATCGGGCCCGCTGCGAAGACGGTCGGCAAGGACGGCGCGCACAGCCTCGCCCTGTTCACCAAGGTCATCACGGTGAACCTGATCGGCAGCTTCAACATGATCCGCCTCGCCGCCGACGCGATGAGCAGGAACGCGCCCGAACCCACCGGCGAGCGCGGCGTGATGATCTCCACCGCCAGCGTGGCGGCATACGACGGCCAGATCGGCCAGGCGGCCTATTCGGCGTCGAAAGGCGGCATCGTCGGCATGACCCTGCCAATCGCGCGCGACCTGGCGCGCAACGGCATCCGCAACATGACGATCGCGCCGGGCATCTTCGGCACGCCGATGCTGTTCACGATGCCCAAGGAAGTGCAGGACGCGCTGGCCGCGAGCGTGCCGTTCCCGAGCCGCCTGGGCAAGCCGGAAGACTATGCCAAGCTGGTGCACCAGATCGTCACGAACGACATGCTCAACGGCGAGGTGATCCGACTCGACGGTGCGATTCGGATGGCGCCGAAGTAAGGCGGCTCGCTGCGCTGGACCCTGCGGCCCGTCATCCCGGCGCAGGCCGGGATCCACTGCAGTCCGTGCTCGGCTCTAAGAGTGTGCCCCGGCTTAGGCCGGGGCGACACGGTGGAGTCCGGCCTTGTGACGCGGAGATTCAGGACTTGCGCTTGGCGTAGAGCGCCCAAAGGCGTGCCAGGTCGGCGGTGCCATCAGCGCCACCCACGGTCTTCAACACGCCCTGCGCCTTGCCCGCGTCGCCGGCGATCAGGTGGGCGATCGCGAGGTGCAGTTTGGCGTCTTCCGGCCGCTTCAATCCGCCCTTGGCGATGCCTTGTTGCATCATCGGCAGGCCCTTCGCGGCCTGGCCGTTGAACACGAGGTTGAAGCCGGCGTTCACCAGCGCCGTGCCGTCCTTGTCGGCAGCAGCCTGCTTTTCCACGTCGGCTCGCGCCGCCTTGTCTTCGTCGAGCTTCTTGCTCACCAGATCGCGCAGGCGCTTGTGGCGTTCACCTTCCGCACCGTTACCTAGCACGCTGCTCGCAAAGCCTTTGTCGACCACCTGCTTGCCCTCGGCAGGCAGGCCGGCCTGCAGGGCCAGCTGCGCCATTTCCATGAAGTCGTTTGCAGTCGTCATGCTGCCGGTGGCCAGGCTGAGGCGATAGGTGTCGAGCGCCAAGCGGTCAGAGAAATTCGGCTTGCGCTGCATGCGGCTGAGCAGGTCGACCCAGTATTCCTTCTTCGGGTAGTAGGTGACCAGCCGCTCGAGTGCGTACACCGTCGCGTTCGGATCCTTCATCTGCGTGCCGGCGTTGAGCAGCAGGTTGAGCCGCTCCTGCGGCGGCGCGGTACCGGCCTTTTCGGCGGCCTGGATCTCGGTCGTCAGCTCCTTCGCCGCGCCGGCAAAGTCGCCGCTCAGGTACTGGCTTTGAATCAGCAGGGTGCGGATCGATGCGCTCGTGCCGCCTTCCTTGAAATAGCGCTGGCTCCAGAGCATCGCCTTGGCATAGTCCTTGGCGCGGTAGTACGCGCCAGCAATCGACTCGACCATGCGGATCTTTTCCGGCCCCGCCGCCTTGCCCGAAGCGCTGATCGCTTCGAACGCCTTCGCGGCGGTGTCCACATCGCCCGCACCCGAAGCGGCCGCAATGCGCATGCGCTCGATCAGCAGGCTTTCGGCGGCAGTCTTGTTCGCCACGGCGTCGGCGTCGCGCACCTTCGCCAGCGCGTCCTTGAATTTCTGTGCCTTGATCAGGTCCTGGGCCGCCTGCAACGGCTTGCCCACGTCGGGGCGCACCGAGTCCTGCGCCAGCGCGAATGGCAGCGGCAATGCCAAGACCAGGGCCACCAGACCATGCGCCAAATGCCACGCACAGCGGCCCTTCACGGAAGCTTGTGCCATGCGCTTCACTTGACGAACTGTTCGTTGCCGATCATGCCGAGCTTGGTGACGCCCAGGCGCTGTGCCGACGCGAGCACCTCTGCCACCGACTTGTATTCGACCAGCTTGTTTGGGCGGATGTGCACTTCGGGCTGGTCGGGCTGGGCGGCCGCCTGGCTCAGGCGTGCCTCCAGCGAAGGCCGGTCGGCGAGCGCCTCGCCGTTCCACAGCACCGTGCCGTCGAAATCGATGTCGATCGTCACGACCACCGGTTCCTGGGTCGGCGGCGGCGGCGTGCCTTGCGGCATGTTCAGGTTGACGGTGTGCAGCTGGATCGGAATCGTGATGATCAGCATGATGATCAGCACCAGCATCACGTCGATCAGCGGCGTCGTGTTGATGTCGATCATCACTTCGGGGTCGCCCGAGCCGGACTCGGAGCCGATGTTCATTCCCATGGTGTGTTTCCTGTGGCCCGCACTGGCTTGATTTCAGCTCAGCTCAGCCGCGCGGCGGCGGCTCGGTGACAAAGCTGATCTTGGCAATCGCCGCCCGCTGGCACGCGAACACCACCCGGCCGATCGATTCATAACGCGCCTTTTCGTCGCCGCGAATGTGCACTTCGGGTTGCGGGTTCATCACCGCGATTTTCTTCAGCCGCTGGAACAGCGCTTCACTGTCGGCCACCGGCTGCGCGTTCCAGAACACATCGCCGTCCTTGTTCACCGAGATCTCGATGTTTTCGGGTTTGGTCTGGCGCGCGATGTTGGTTTCCTTCGGCAGCGACATCGCCACCGTGTTGGTCACCACCGGAATCGTGATCAGGAAGATGATCAGCAGCACCAGCATCACGTCGACCAGCGGCGTGGTGTTGATGGCCGACACGACCTCGTCTTCTTCGCCCGAGGAGCCCACGTTCATCGCCATGGCGGTGTCCTTGTGTTTGGCCAGCCGTGTTCAGCGCGACGACTGCGTCGAACTCGCCTTCGCGCCCATCAGCACGCCGTGCAGGTCGGCGCCGAAGCTGCGCACCTTTTCCATCGTGACCTTGTTGCGTCTAACCAGCCAGTTGTAGCCCAGCACCGCAGGCACCGCCACCGCCAGACCGATGGCCGTCATGATCAGCGCCTCACCCACCGGGCCGGCCACCTTGTCGATCGACGCCTGGCCGGCAATGCCGATCGCCGTGAGCGCGTGGTAGATGCCCCAGACGGTGCCGAACAGGCCCACGAACGGTGCGGTGGAACCGACCGTGGCCAGAAACGCCAACCCGTCCTGCAGGCGGCTTTGCACTTCATCGACGCTGCGCTGCACGCTCATCGTGACCCAGGTGTTGCGGTCGATGTTTTCGGTGAGCGTGCCTTCATGGTGCTCGCCGGCGTTCACGCCCGTTTCGGCAATGAAGCGAAACGCACTGCCTTTCTTGAGCGCCTGCACGCCCTCCGCAAGCGACGCCGACTTGAAGAACTTCTTGCTCGACGCACGCGCCTCGCCGCTCATCTTGAT
>JANNKS010000412.1:0-3055 GCA_031396425.1 Rhizobacter sp.
AGCAGCAACCAGCGGCACAGCTGTTTTTCGAGCGAATGGTGGCGGTTGCACACCGCGGTCTGCGCCATCTGGGTGATGAGCGCCTGCGTGTAGCGCAGCAGCAGGTGCATCACCGGCCCGGAGCGGTTGAACTCGTCCTTGATGGCCTGAGCGGGAATTCGTATGCCCGCGCCCGCGCTTTGCACCACGGCGCGGCTGGTCGTCGATTCGCCGCCCATGAACAGCGAGATACCCACCAGCCCGTCGTTGCCGACCACCGCAATCTCGGCCGAGGCGCCGCTTTCCATCACGTACAGCATCGAGACGATCGACGTGGTCGGGAAGTACACATGACTCAGTGTTCCGCCCGACTCGTAAAGCACCTGGCCGAGCGGCATGTCCACCGATTCACATAACGGTAGCCAGCGCTGCCACTCGGCCTGCGGCAGCGCAGCGAGCAGATGGTTCTTGGTGATGTCGGGAACAAGGGAGATCACGGCGCTCCTGCGTCTTCAGGCCTGGGGCATGGGGCATCGGGTTCGCCAGCCGAACCATCCCGCCGCTGCGCAGCATGCAACCGGAGTATAGGCAGCCTGCCCCGACCGGCTATGTTCGATACCGCACATCCCTGAGTGCCCCAGGGCCCGCGCCTTGTGGCGGGACGGCCGGCCGCACGGCCCGCGTTTGCGGGTGCGCAACCCGGCGCGGCACTCGCGGGTCTACCGTATCTCGTGTCACGCGGCTTTGCCGGGAGCGTTCATGGAGTTCAAGGATTACTACGCCATGCTCGGGGTCGACCGCGCGGCCAGCGCGGACGACATCAAACGCGCCTACCGCAAGCTGGCGCGCAAGTACCACCCCGACGTCAGCAAGGAACCGGACGCCGAGGCGCGGTTCAAGGAAGTGGCCGAGGCGTATGAAGCGCTGAGCGACGCCGAGAAGCGCGCCGCCTATGACGACGTCGGCAAGCGCTACCAGCGCGGCCAGGAGTTCAGCCCACCGCCCGGCTGGGACAGTGGCTTCGAGTTCAGCGGCGGGAACGCCGGTGCCGGCCCGGACCTGAGCCACAGCGACTTTTTCGAGGCGCTGTTCGGCCGCCAGGCCGCCGGCTCGCGCGGCCCACGCGGTTCGCCCCATGGGGCCGGCGGCGACCATCACGCGAAGGTGCGCATCGATCTGCTCGACGCCTACCGCGGCGCGCGCCGCAGCGTCATGCTGCGCATGCCGCAACTGGACCCACAGGGCCATGTGACGCTGGTGGAGCGGGAACTCGAGGTGAACCTGCCGAAGGGCATCCGCCCCGGGCAACACCTGCGGCTCGCCGGCCAGGGCGGCGCCGGGCGCGGCGAAGGGCCGGCCGGTGACTTGTACCTGGAGATCGAATTCGCGCCTCACCCGCACTTCCGCGTCGACGGCCGCGATGTCTATGTCGATCTGCCGGTCGCCCCCTGGGAGGCTGCGCTGGGTGCCAGCGTCACGCTGCCCACGCCGGACGGCAGCGTGCAGCTGACGGTGCCGCCGGGTTCGTCGGCGGGCCGCAAGCTGCGTCTCAAGGGCAAGGGCCTGCCCAGCACGCCGCCGGGCGACCTCTACGCGGTGCTCGCGATCGCGCTGCCACCGGCAGAAACCGCGGCGACGCAGAAAGCCTGGCGCGAACTGGCGCAAACCTTCGGCGACTTCAACCCGCGCCGTGCATTGGAGAGCTGAAGCGATGAGCAACACGAACATCACCGTCGTGCATGGCGTCGTGGTCGAGGACGAAGTGCAATTCACGCTCGTCGAGCTCTGCCGGGTCTGCGCAGCCGACGCCGAACAGGTGATCGCGCTCGTCGACGAAGGCGTGCTGGCGCCCAGCGGCGCCGAGGCGAACGAGTGGCGCTTCGGCGGCGCCGCGCTGCGGCGAGCGCGCGCCGCGCTGCGCCTGACGCGCGACCTCGAATTGAGCGCCGCCGGCACCGCCCTCGTGCTCGACCTGCTCGATCAGATCGAAGCGCTGAGGACGCAGGTTCACCGTCTCGGCGGCTGAATGCCGGCGCCGCGGGTGATACTGCACCATGCCCCTGTTCCGACGCCACACCGAACGACACCGCACCGACCGCATCGGCTGGCTGCGCGCCGCCGTGCTCGGGGCCAACGACGGCATCGTCTCAACCGCCAGCCTGTTGGTGGGCGTTGCCGCAGCCAGCGCCAGCCCGTCGAACATCCTGCTGACCGGCGTTGCCGGGCTGGTGGCGGGGGCCATGTCGATGGCGGCGGGCGAGTACGTTTCGGTCTACTCGCAGGCCGACACCGAAAACGCCGATCTGGCGCGCGAGCGCGCCGAACTCGAGGCCGACCCGGTCGCCGAACGGCGCGAGCTGACCGCGATCTATGTGGCGCGGGGCCTCGAGCCGGAGCTCGCGCAGCAGGTGTCGGCACAACTGATGAAGCACGACGCGCTCGGTGCCCATGCGCGCGACGAGCTCGGCATTTCCGAGACGCTCAGCGCGCGGCCGGTGCAGGCGGCATTGGCATCGGCGGCGAGTTTTGCAGTCGGCGCGGTTCTGCCGCTGGCGGTCGCCGCGCTGGCGCCGCAGCGTGGCCTGATCGCCTGGGTGGCGGTGGCGTCGCTGGTGTTCCTCGCCGTGCTGGGCGCCGTGGCGGCGCGCGTCGGCGGTGCGAGTGCGCTGGCCGGGGCTTGGCGCGTCACGTTCTGGGGGGCGCTGGCGATGGCGATCACCGCCGGCGTCGGGGCGTTGTTCGGCACGGTCGTCTGAGATTGCTACCAACTTGCATTCAGTCGTACAAGAATAGGCGTCGCGTTCGGCCCTTTGCGGCCCTTCGCCGCTGGGCGCACTCCAAGCTGCGCGCGAGGGCAGGTGGCCCGGGGTACGTTCTCCGGCCCACGCTCGCGGGGCACCCGATGGGGTCCATGGCGAGCGGCGCCATCAACGCCAACCAAGCGCGCGACGGGTCAGGACACCGCGAATGGAGCCTCCGCCCGTACCCCGAACCACCAGCCCCGGCACCCGAGTGGCACCCCTGCAGGTGGCGGGCCACCGACGGTTGCAGCAGGGCGGGGGGGGTGCCCCCGGGC
>JANNKS010000464.1:0-5739 GCA_031396425.1 Rhizobacter sp.
GCATTGCTCGCGGCTGCCTATCAGGAACTGCTGTCCGGATTGGCCCGACAGGGTGCCAGACTCGGCCCTGAACTGGTGCGTTGAGCTTGAATCGAACGCCCCGACATGGGGCGTTGTTCATGACGGTTTTGGTGCGCGCTCCCGGGCGTCGCGTGGGTCGGCGGTGGCACGCTTTCTGCTACATTCCTGTGCGCATTTCCGGCCCACAGCGTCATCGTGCCAGCCGGTTTTTCGAGCCAAACCCCGCCCCAACCAACCCCAAAGAGCTTCCCGCTAGGAGAACCTGATGGCCAAGACCGTCGCCGACGTGATGAAGATGGTGAAAGAGAACGAGATCAAGTTCGTCGATCTCCGCTTTACCGACACCCGCGGCAAAGAGCAGCACGTCACCGTGCCGCTGTCCCACTTCAATGAAGACAAGTTCACGTCGGGCCACGCCTTCGACGGCTCTTCGATCGCCGGCTGGAAGGGCATCGAAGCTTCGGACATGCAGCTCATGCCCGACCCGAACACCGCCAACGTCGACCCGTTCTTCGAAGAGCCGACGCTGCTCCTGACCTGCGACGTGGTGGAACCTGCGGACGGCAAGCCCTACGAGCGCGACCCGCGCTCCCTGGCCAAACGCGCCGAGGCGTACATGAAGTCGTCGGGCCTGGGCGACGCCGCGTATTTCGGCCCCGAACCTGAATTCTTCGTCTTCGACAGCGTGCGCTGGGGCAACGACATGTCGGGTTGTTTCTCGAAGATCGAGTCGGAAGAAGCGGCCTGGAACACCGGCAAGGAATACGAGCACGGCAACTCCGGCTATCGCCCCGCTGTCAAGGGCGGCTATTTCCCGACCCCACCGGTCGATTCGATGCAAGACATGCGCTCCGAGATGTGCCTGGTGCTCGAGTCGCTCGGTATTCCTTGCGAAGTGCATCACCATGAAGTTGCGAACGCCGGGCAAATGGAGATCGGTACCAAGTTCAGCACGCTGATTCAGCGCGCCGACTGGGTACAACTTCAGAAGTACGTGATCCAGAACGTCGCCCATTCGTACGGCAAGACGGCGACCTTCATGCCCAAGCCGATCGTGGGCGACAACGGTTCGGGCATGCACGTGCACCAGTCGGTCTTCAAGGACGGCAAGAACCTGTTTGCCGGCGACGGCTACGCCGGCCTGTCGGAATTCGCGTTGTTCTACATCGGCGGCATCATCAAGCACGCCCGCGCCTTGAACGCCATCACCAACCCCGGAACGAACAGCTACAAGCGTCTGGTGCCTGGTTTCGAGGCGCCGGTGAAGCTGGCGTACTCGGCGAAGAACCGCTCGGCATCGATTCGCATTCCGTTTGTTGCCAACCCCAAAGGCCGGCGCGTCGAAGCACGTTTCCCTGATCCGCTGATGAACCCGTACCTGGGCTTATCGGCATTGCTGATGGCGGGCCTGGACGGCGTGGAAAACAAGATCCACCCCGGCGTCGCTGCAACCAAGGACCTGTACCACCTGCCGCCGGAAGAAGACGCGAAGATCCCAACCGTGTGCCACAGCCTCGACCAGGCGCTGGACTACCTGGACAAGGATCGCGCATTTCTCACGAAGGGCGGCGTGTTCACCGACACGTACCTCGATGCGTACATCGAACTGAAGATGCAGGAGGTGACGCGCTTCAGGATGGCGACCCATCCGGTCGAGTTCGACATGTACTACAGCCTGTAGTCCCAGACGCTCGGTTTCCCAGGCCGCGGGGCCAGAGCGTGGGCCTTCGTGGCACGTCGCGTGACGTGGACGGAAAGGGACGGCATTTGCCGTCCCTTTTTCCTCGCTCTGCACCTCCCTGACCGGCTCGGCCCGCCCGATCTTCGCAAGCTGCGAGACAATCCCTGCCGACGGGTCAGCGCCGGATATCCCTGGCGCGTTCGGTGGTTATGCTGCGGGTTGTCATGAAATCTTTGCTGGACCTTCGCTACGGTTGGATTGCATTGCTTTGCGGCGGCGCCGCCGTGCACGCACAGGGGAACTCGGTCGTGTACCGCTGCCCCGGCAATATCTACACCGACTCGATGCCGGCCAAGGAAGCCCAGGAAAAGGGTTGCCGCACGATCGAGGGTGCGCCGGTCACAGTGATCCAGTCCACCGTCCGACCGCGCGCAGAGGGCAAGGCGGTACCTACCGTCGGCAAGTCGGGCGAAGGTCGGCCAGACGCGAAGGTCGACGCGAACGAGCAGCGCACGCGCGACACCGATGCGCGGCGCATCCTGGAAAACGAGCTGAAGTCGGAAATCGAGCGGCTGGCTGCGCTGCAGCGCGAATACAACAACGGTGAACCCGAGCGCCGTGGAGAAGAGCGCAACTACCAGAAGTACCAGGACCGCGTTGCCGAGTTGAAAGCCGGCATTGCACGCAAGGAAAGCGACATTGCGGCCCTGAAGCGCGAACTGACCAAGCTGCCGCCGTGACCTCGGGCCTGACGGCCGAATCGGCCTATGCCGCTTTCGACCATTTGGCCAGCATGGTCGCTGTCGTCGGTTCGCAAGGCGAGTGCGTCTTTGCCAACGCGGCGTTCGAACAGGTGCTCGGTCTGGCGCGGCGCAATGTGCAGCGCGCCATCGTGTTCGACTGGTTTGTCGACGCCAAACAGGTGCGCGACACCGTGGTGGCGGTGTTGAACAACCAATTCTCGACGAGCCGGTTCGAGGCCCAGTTGCGCCGGCCGAGCCAGGCCCACGGCGAAAACCTGCCGGTGCATGTGATCGTGAGCCAGATCGAAGCCAACCCGCACGTCGTGGTGGAACTCGTCGAGATCGAACAGCAGACCCGTCTGGAACGCGAAGAGCGCGCCGTTGACCTGGTCCAGGCGAACAAAGAGCTGATTCGAAACCTCGCCCATGAAATCAAGAATCCGCTGGGCGGCATTCGTGGCGCCGCGCAGCTGCTTGAGATGGAACTCCAGTCGAAAAGCCTGAGCGAATACACCCGCGTCATCATCAACGAGGCCGACCGACTTCAGGCCCTGGTCGACCGCCTGCTCGCACCCCACCGCCTTCCGCACCTGGTGGGTGACGTGAACATCCATGAGGTCTGCGAGCGGGTTCGCGCCCTCATCCTGGCGGAGTTCCCGCGCGGGCTGAGGGTGCAACGCGACTACGACGTGTCGATTCCGGAGTTTCGCGGCGACCGTGAGCAGCTCATCCAGGCCATGCTCAATATCGCGCAGAACGCCGCGCACGCCTTGGTCGAGCGAATTTCGGCGGGCGACGCGTGCATCACGATCAGCAGCCGCATTGCGCGCCAGGCCACCTTGGGCAAGCAGCGCTACCGTCTGGCATTGGAATTGCATATCCGGGACAACGGGCCGGGCGTGCCACCGGCCATTCGCGAGCGAATCTTTTTCCCGCTAGTGACCGGTCGGGAAGGAGGTTCTGGGCTGGGGTTGACGCTCGCCCAGACCTTCGTGCAACAACATCATGGAACGGTTGAATGCGAAAGTGAACCTGGCAAGACGGTCTTCAAGATTTTGATTCCGCTGCCCTGATCGAAACGCCGCACCTGGCGTGGGACGAGGGGCAGCCAACGCAGGCAGTGCATGAAACCCATCTGGATCGCCGACGACGACCAATCCATCCGCTTCGTCCTTGAGAAGGCGCTTGCGCGCGAGGGCTTTGCGGTGCGCAGTTTCGTTAACCCGCGCGACGTTCTTGCCGCGCTCGACATCGAACAGCCCCAAGTGCTGGTGTCCGACATCCGCATGCCGGGGGGTTCGGGCATCGACCTGTTGTCGCAGGTCAAGACCAGGTACCCTGGGCTGCCCGTCATCATCATGACGGCCTATTCCGATCTTGACAGTGCGGTCAGCGCATTCCAGAGCGGTGCCTTCGAGTACCTGCCCAAGCCGTTCGACGTGCCCAAGGCGGCCGAATTGATCCGCCGCGCCGTCGACGAAAGCCTGCGCGAACCGATGCGCGACGAGCGCACCACCCAGATGCCCGAGATGCTCGGCCAGGCCAGCGCGATGCAGGACGTGTTTCGCGCCATCGGCCGTCTCAGCCAGAGCATCGTGACGGTGCTGATCACCGGTGAATCGGGCTCGGGCAAGGAACTCGTGGCCAATGCCCTGCACAAGCACAGCCCACGCGCCGGTGGGCCGTTTGTGGCGATCAACACCGCGGCAATTCCGAAAGACCTGCTCGAGTCGGAGCTGTTCGGTCACGAACGCGGCGCCTTCACCGGCGCGCAGACCACCCGCCGCGGGCGCTTCGAGCAAGCCGATGGCGGCACCTTGTTCCTCGACGAAATCGGCGACATGCCGTTCGACTTGCAGACGCGTTTGCTGCGCGTGCTGTCCGACGGCCAGTTCTATCGCGTCGGCGGGCACAGCCCGATGCGCAGCAATGTGCGAGTGATCGCCGCGACCCACCAGGACCTGGAAGTCCGGGTGCGCGCGGGCACGTTCCGCGAAGACCTGTTCCATCGCCTGAACGTGATTCGGCTGCGCCTGCCGGCATTGCGCGAGCGGCGCGAAGACATTCCGGCGCTGGCGAAATTCTTCCTGCAAAAGAGTGCCAAGGAACTGGGGGTCGAACCAAAACGATTCAGCGACGCCGCGATTGCGCGGTTGATGCAGTTCGACTTTCCCGGCAACGTGCGTCAGCTCGAGAACATCAGCCACTGGTTGACCGTGATGGCCCCTTCGCAGCTGATCGAACCGAAGGACCTGCCACCCGAAATCCAGGGTCTGAAGCTGCCACCCGCATCCGTACCCGCATCTGCACACACACCTGTGGCTGCCGTGTCCGTCGAACAGGCTGCGCAGGCGGGTCAGACTTCGGCAGAGGCCAACGCCGCGCAACCCGCCATTGCTGCGCATGTGGATGGCGCGAGCGCGCCAGACGCGCCAATGGCCGCAACGCCTTTGCTGGCAGCACACTGGCTTGTCGGCCTGGAAGAAGACGCCCGTGCGCTCTTGCTTTCAGGCGAACCCAAGGTCTGGGATGTGCTGACGCACAAGTTCGAAGCCCGCATGATCCAGACTGCGCTCGACATCACGCGTGGCCGGCGCATCGAGGCCGCTCAACGGCTCGGCATCGGCCGCAACACGATCACGCGCAAGATCCAGGAGCTGGGGCTCGACGACTGAGGCTCGGCGCCAGCTCAGGCCTTGAGTTCCAGCCACACCGGCGCATGGTCGCTCGGACGTTCGTTCTTGCGCGGCGCCTTGTCGATGGTGCACGACAGCACCCGGGGCACGAGCGCTGCGCTGACCAGAATGTGGTCAATGCGCAGGCCTTGGTTCTTGCGGAATGCCAAGTTGCGATAGTCCCACCAGCTCCAGCTCTTGGGCGGCTGCTCGAACAGGCGAAAGGCATCGACCAGCCCAAGCCCGACAAGGCCCTCGAAATGGGCACGCTCCTCGGGCGTGCAGTGAATCTGCCCGGCCCAAGCCACCGGGTCATACACGTCGCGGTCTTCGGGCGCGATGTTGTAGTCGCCCATCAGCACCAGTTGCGGATGCGCCGCCAGCTCGGCGCGGACGAACTCGCGCAGCGAATCGAGCCAGCGCATCTTGTAGACGAACTTGTCGCTGTCGGGCGCCTGGCCGTTGGGGAAATACGCGCCGACGATGCGCAGCTCATCGACCGTGCCGGTGATCACGCGCGCCAGCGGGTCGGTGAAGCCGGGGATATTGCGCACGATATCGCTGGCCTCGTTCTTCGACAGCAGAGCGACGCCGTTGTAGGTCTTCTGCCCAAACCACT
>JANNKS010000502.1:0-11505 GCA_031396425.1 Rhizobacter sp.
GCCTCGGCGCGCTTGGCCAGCGAGCGCGGGTCGCGCTAGTAGGGCTTGCCGTCGCTGGGCTCAACCACGTCACAGGTGAGGATGAGCGTCGGCTCTTCGAAGAACGGGTCGACGTTGGCGGTGTTCGGGTCGGGCATCAACTGCATGTCCGACGCCTCGATGCCCTTCCAGCCTGCGATCGATGAGCCGTCGAAGGCATGGCCCGCTGTGAACTTGTCTTCGTTGAAATGCGAAACGGGGACGGAAACGTGCTGTTCCTTGCCGCGGGTGTCGGTGAAGCGGAAATCGACGAACTTGATCTCGTGCTCCTTCACCATCTTCATCACGTCGGCAACAGTCTTGGCCATCAGGTTCTCCTAGCGGGAGTTTTATTGGGGTGGGTGGGGGTTCGAGCAGCATCCGTTGGCCTTGCGGCCGCCCGGAAAATGCGCACAGGAATGTAGCAGAAAGCATGCCCGACGCCAGCCTAGACTCGACAGGTCACACGCCGCTGCCCTGGCGGCCTGATTTCAGCGCGATCAGCGTGCGCTGTGTTCGCTGGCGCGGTCACAATGCACCGTTACAGTGCGCGCAGATGCACCTCTTTGGACATCCCGCATGGCGTCAACGCACCAATTCCGGACCAAGCGACGCACCCAGGTTTTTCAGGTCGACCAACATCTCGGCATAGGCCGCATCCAGCAGTCTGGCGTCACCCTTCACACCCAACTCGATGTGGCGACCCCATTGCGGATGGTCCACGCTGGGCAGGCTGAATACCTTGATTGCCGGAAAGCTCGCCTCGATGCGCTGCATCAATGGCGTCAGCCCGGCTTCCATGGCGCCAAAGACGATCACCGATCGTTCGCGCACTTCGAGCGGTCGGAACAGGTGCGAAAAATGGGTGTCGAGCACCCATTCGATCATTGGCCAGGCCATGACGGGAAAGCCCGGCACGAAGTACACGGTACCGACAGCGAAGCCGGCGATCTTGTTGTAGGGGTTGGGGACGATGCTCGCCCCAGCCGGGAACAGGCCCATGTTCAGGCGGTGCACGTTGTCGCTTCGGTCCGGCTCATAGGCCACGCCCTGTTCGGCCGCCACATCACGCATGCGCTCCAGAATCAGGTCGCGCGCCAGCGGGTGCAGCGCCAGCGGTTGCCCAAGCGCGGCGGCGGCGCATTGGCGGGTGTGGTCATCCGGCGTGGCACCGATGCCGCCGCAGGAAAACACCACGTCGCCACTGGCGAATGCATCGCGCAGGTCGGCGGTGATGTGTTGCGGGTCGTCGCCGACATAGCGCACCCAGCTCAGCGCCAAACCGCGTGCGCCGAGCAGTTCAATGACCTTGCTCAGGTGCTTGTCGGCACGTTTGCCGGACAGGATTTCGTCACCGATGATGATCAGACCGAAGTTCATGGCGCGGGCAGCAAGGGCGTCTCGGAGGCGGGACGGGGCGGAGTCAAGGCGGGCATCAGGGCGGGTTCCACCCTTGCGCCATCGGCATTGGCCGCATTGCGCAACTGGGCCAACGCGGCCAACAGGTAGTGGGTGAACCACAGGGTGGCGAACGCAAACACCAGGGTGTAGACCCAAATCGCCGCAACGATCAGCACCGGCGCCAATATCAGGAACGCCGCACTGGCAGCCCACAGCAACGACGGCGCAGCGCCAAGATATCCCGTGACCACCCCCATGCCGATCAACGGCCAGCGCCGCTCGCGCATCACCTGTTGACGCTCGTCTCGGCTGGCGTGTTCGGCGAGCGCATCGAAGCTCAGCACCCGATAGGTGAGCCAGCCCCAGATCAAGGGTGGCAGCAACAAAATGAGTGGCGGCACGAACCACAACGGAATGCTGACCACGAGCGCTGCCAACGCTGCGAGTGTGCAGCCCAGCGACCAAACCACGCTGTGCAGCCAGCCTGCCCCCCGGCGCCGCTCGAGGCCGGCAAAACGTCGATTCGCCACCAGCGTCACCACGGACGGTGTCATCAGCAGCGCGACCATCAACAACGAGAACACCACGATCACCGGCACCGCCAATGCGACCACGATCAGTGGCGCGAGCACGGTGCGAAACGCGCCAGCGCCAATGCCATCGAGCCACGCCATCAAAGACTCCAGCAACGACCAACCCTCGAGCACGGCTCGCAGGTCACTGAGGGCCTGTTCCCAGAAGAAATACCCCAGCCCTGCGGCCAGGCCACCGGCGATCAGCAGCGGCAACAGCGACAGTGCAATCACCTGCGGATGCAGGCAATACGCAGAAGCGCGCCAGAACGCGTCGAGCAGGTCTTTCATTTCGCTCAGCGACTGGGCGCTAGCGCAGGTTTCCGGTGTGGCCGAGCGAATAGCGCCCGGGCTGCGGCCATACTGTCAGGCCGTGCGGCTCGGCGCCGACCTTGATCTGCTTCACGTCGCCATTGGTGGTGTCGAACCGGTAGATCACGTCGTCATAGCGCGCCGCGAGCCACAGCCACTTGCCGTCGGCGCTCACGTTGCCCATGTCCGGACTTCCCCCGCCCGGCACCGCCCAGCGCGCGACGACCTTCTCGGTGGCAAAGTCGATCACCGCCACACCGCCGTTGCCGAGTTTCGGGCCATGAATCTTGTGCGACCCGCGGTTCGCCACGTACAGGCTCTTGCCGTCGCGGCTAGGGTACAGACCGTGTGCACCGAGGCCGGTGCTGATGAAGCCGACCTGCTTGAACGACTCGCCTTCGACGATGTGCACACCGTCGGCATGCATGTCGGCAATGTAGAAGCGTTTGCCGTCGGGTGAACTCCGGATGTCCTGGGGCATGCCGCGCTTGACAGTGCACACCTCGGTCTCGCCAGGTTCCCATGGCTTGCCTGCCGAAGTGCGCGGCCCCGCCACTTCCTTGAAACGGGTCGCTGGCATTTTCAGCTGAAGATACGCCACCACCTTGCGGCTGGCCAGGTCGATCTTGGCCAGCGTGCCGGAGAATTCGCAGGTGAAGATCGCAAAGCGCCCGTCGATCGAAAAGTCGGCGTGGTTGATTCCCGGGCAGCCCGGGACGTCGATCGAATACTGTTCCGCCATCGTCAGCGGGTCGCGAAAGTCGAGCCGCTTGCGGGCCTCGGCGACCACGATCGCCGACTTTCCGTCTGGCGTGAAGTACATGTTGTAGGGGTCGTCCACCGGCACCGCCTTGCCGGGTTTGCCGGTGCGTGGGTCGATCGGCGTGAGGCTGCCGTCGGTGCGGCCTTCAGCATTGTTCGTGACCCACAAGGTGCGCAGGTCCCAGGCCGGCACGATGTGCTGCGGCCCGATGCCGACTCGAAACCGGCCGATCACTTTCATCAGCGCCGGGTCGACGACGTAGACGTCGTTCGAGCGCAGGTTGGGAACGTAGATTCGAACCAGGTCACCCTGCACAACGCTGCTGAACTTGTCGGCGCCGGTCTCGCTGTACAGGTTCTGAGGGTCTGGCACCGGCGGCATGCCGGGCACGGTGGCGATCACCTCAGGCGTTACGGCCTTCGGCACAGGCGTTGCGGCCTTCGGCGCGCTCGCGCCAACGTCGGGGGTGCCCGCGGCCTGCAAGCGACCGGTCAATGCGGCAACGCCGACCACCGCAGCCACGATGCCCGCGCCAAGCCATTTGCGTGCGATGTTCTTCATCCAATCATCTCCCTTGCATTGCTGTCCTGTGTCTCGATCCTCACACCCGGCGCACTCGTGGTCAGCGTCATCAGCGCCCGCGCAGCATCGTCCGAATCGCAGCCACCGATGTTGCCACGACCTGTTCGACCCCGAGCTGCCCCAGTTCCGGCGTCGCGCGCCGCGGGTCGCCATGAACCCCGTCGCGCGCACCCCCCTGGGCCGCCCGCGTCAGCAATTCATTGCGCACCAGGCTCGGCTCTACGGCCAGCGCCAGCGCGGTGTCTGCCAGGCCGGCGTGGGTGCCGATCTCGGCGCCCGTGAAACCGAGTGCCTTGAGCGTTTCAACGTAGCCACCCTGGGTGACCCGGTAGTAGTCCAGCAGCGCGTGCACGCGGCACCTCGGCTGGGCCGCCCATTCACGATTCAGGCGCTGTGCCACCCGGTCCATGTTCTTCTGATAGCCACCATGGTCGCCGATGAAGACCACGTCGCGAAACCCGTGCTGGCGAAAGCTGCGCGCGATTGACTCGAGCAGCGCCTCGAAAGTCGCCTCGCTGATCGACACGGTGCCGGCAAAGCGCATGTGTGCCGCGGGCGGCTCGATCGAACCTTCGGGCACATAGGCGAGCACAGGCGCGACCAGCGTTGTGCCGAGCCGCTGAGCAATCTTCTCGGCGAGCAGCCGCACGCGCACGTTGTGCTTGCCCAGCACCATGTGTGGCCCGTTCTGTTCGGTGCCACCGATGGGCACCAGGATGGTCTTCGCACCCGCGTCGACACTCTGGCGAACTTCGGTCCAGGTCAGTTCTTCGATGAACAGGCTGGCGCCAGGCGGCAGCGCACCGCGCGCCGCGCCGCAGGCCAGCAGCGTCAGCCACAGCACGGCATGGCCCACGCTGGTCAGGCGGCGCATCCGCCGGGCAGCCGTCATGGGCGGTAGCAAGGGTCAGGCGTCATCGTCTCCGCCCAGCACGCCACCGAGCAGACCGCCGGCTCCGAAGCCGCCCAGCAACGAGCCTTCTTCGCGCGAGCCGCCACGTTGCGGCGCCGCCGCGAACACTCGCGATGCCAGGCGCGAGAACGGCAGGCTTTGCAGCCACACCGTGCCCGGTCCGGTGACTTTGGCGAAGAACAGGCCTTCGCCTCCGAACAGCGCGGTCTTGATCTTGCCCACATACTGGATCTCGAACTGAACCGAAGGTGTCAGAGCGACCAGACAGCCCGTGTCGACGAACAGCACCTGGCCGGCCTGCAGTTCACGCTTGAGCACCGTTCCGCCTGCGTGCACGAATGCCAGGCCATTGCCTTCGAGCTTCTGCATGATGAAGCCCTCGCCGCCGAAGAAACCGACCGACAGCTTTTGCTGAAAATGAATCCCCAGCGAGACGCCGCGCGCCGCGCACAGGAATGCGTCCTTCTGGCAGATCAGCATGCCGCCGAGTTGCTTGAGGTCCATCGGCAGGATCTTGCCCGGGTAAGGTGCCGCGAACGCGACGCGCGATTTGGCCGCGGCCTGATTGGTGTAGACCGTGGTGAACAGAGACTCACCGGTCACCAGCCGCTTGCCCGCGCCGAGCAGCTTGCCCAGCAACCCGCCTTGGGCGGCAGAGCCGTCGCCGAACACGGTGTCCATCTGGATTCCCGCATCCATGAACATCATGCTGCCTGCCTCACCCACCGCCGCTTCGCCAGGATCGAGTTCGATTTCAACGAACTGCATCTCCGAGCCGCGGATCTCGAAATCCACCACGTCCATGGCCATGCTTGCCTCCCGGCTGCCGCAAACAACCGCGAATCCTACCGGCTCAGTGGAATCTGCCCCGGATGGCGCTGCCTGAGTGTGCAGAACGTCCCGAAAACGGGACCACAATAATGCTTCGTCGCTTCTTGGCCATGACCCTGCACCCGCCCTCCCTGCTATTGGCCTGCCTTGTGGCCTTGCTGTTGGCCGCCACTGTCCTGACAGGGACAGGATGGCATGGGCGTGACCACCGCGGCCGTCGCTGGTGGGTGAGCGCACAGTGGATGTTGCTGGCAGGGTTGGCGTTGCAGATCACAATGCCAGCGAGCGTGCCGGTGGCTTGGCTGGCGCACCTGCTCGTCCTGCAATGGCCGATCAGCGTCCTGGCCGGCTTGCGTCGCTTTTATTCCCGCCATGGCCTGCCGATACCCAGTGGCGTTGACGCTGCTGTGCTGTTGCTGGCCTGGCTGGCCGTGCCGATCGCGGTCGTCCAGCAGGCACCGCTGGGCTGGCAAATTCTCGTCTGGTGTGCCGGACCTGCCGTGTTGCTGCTCTACGCGGCATGGCTGGTCAGCCGCCTGAGCGAATTTCGCGACACCTCGGAACTGCAATGGATGGCGCTGACGCTGGCAGTCGTCGGCGCCGCCACCCTTTTCCCGCTGCTCGCGGCGGACCATTCGCCGCTGGCCAGCATTGCGCCCGCCTTGGCTGCCGGCCTGCTGACCACCATCCCCGCCTTGCTGCTGGTGCCTTGCGCGTTGCTGCTGGGTTTCAGGCGCAGCGAGCACACCTGGCTCGCGTCGCAACGCAAGCTGCGCTACCTGGCCGACATGGATGTCCTGACGCGCGTGCCGAACCGGCGCCACTTCCAGGAACTGGCGACCGACGCGCTGCGCACGATCAAGGCCGACAACGTCAGCGTGCTGATGTTCGACATCGACCATTTCAGACGCATCAACGACATGTTCGGCCACGCCAGTGGCGACGATGCCTTGCGCCAGGTGTCCGAGTGCATGCGTGAAACCCTGCGCGATCCAGATGTCGCCGGGCGGCTCGGCGGCGACCAGTTCGCGATTCTGCTGCCCGACACGGCCTCCAAGGGCGCCATGGTCGTGGCAGCGCGCATCGTGAGCAATCTGGCGACGCGTCAGGTGGCGCCTCGGATCGCCCCGCTGAGCCTGAGCTTTGGTGTGGTCAGCCTGCTCGAAGGCGAAGCCATTGCCGACGCGATACGGCGGGCCGAGCAGGCCCTGCATGAAGCGAAGCGACAGGGTCGCAGCCGAGTCGTCGTAGCGACCGGCTCGAGCGACAAGCCGGTGTTCACGAACAGTCGCACACTCGGATTGATCAACGCCTGAGCTTGTCTGCACCGTGCTCGCCTGCATCGTGCCGCCAGTATCGGCGAGACGAGTCGCGCAGGCACGGTGCGGCTTCAACGTGGGTTTGCGGCCAGGCGAACGCCCCACATGCAGCGCTGTCCAGCGTGGTGATGCCGCGATCAGCGTAGCGCGACACCACATCGGCGGCCGGGTGCCCGAACCGATTGCGATAGCCGGCCTGAAACACCGCCACTTGCGGCTGGACGGCGTCGAGGAATTCGGCCGTGGATGAACTGCGGCTTCCATGGTGCGGCACGATCAACAGGTCGCTGCGCAGCGCCGGGCCCAGCGCTGCGACGAGGGCCAACTCCTGCTCGCGCTCGATATCGCCGGTAAGCAGCGCGGTGTGACGCGCGCCGCTGATGCGCAACACGCATGACACCGCGTTCGGCTTGAGGCGCCGCTCGTAGTCCGTGCGAGCCGGGTGCAAGACGTCGAAACGAACCTCATCCCACACCCACGACTGGCCGGCTTCGCAACGCACATGGGTCGTT
This sequence comes from Rhizobacter sp., assembly GCA_031396425.1. Lineage (GTDB taxonomy): Bacteria > Pseudomonadota > Gammaproteobacteria > Burkholderiales > Burkholderiaceae_C > JAEMQF01. Next base: position 7,224 of record JANNKS010000502.1, read on the forward strand.
GCCTTCGCCACCAGTGCATGATCGCCGTCGAGCGAACTCAACACCTCGGCCACCGGCATCGCGCCGAGCAGTGCCGCGGCACCGCCGACATGGTCGACGTCGCGATGGCTCAGCACGAGCCGATCAATGCGGGTCTCGCCGCGACCACGCAGAAGCGGCAGCACCACCCGCTGGCCGGCATCGCTGTCACGTGAATACTGCGGGCCGGCGTCGTACAGCAAAGTGTGCCCGCGGGTTCGCACCAGAACGGCCGTGCCCTGCCCCACATCGAGCGCCACGACCTCGAAGTCGCCTTCGGCCGGCAACACCATCGGCGGCATCAACAGGGGCCAGGTCAGCGGCAAGCTCAGCAGCTTGGCCCGGCGCGGCAATGGCATGACGAGCAACACCGCACCCGCCAGCGCGGCGAACTGAGCCCACAGCGGCGCAGCCGCCACACTCCACACGGCAAATGGCAGCGCCGCGAGCCCGCTCAGCGCGTGCACAAGCCCCTGCGACACCCACGCGCCGAGCATCCACAGCGGGCTTGCCAGCACACCGAGCAAGGCCAGCGGCGTGATGACGAGCGTGACCAGGGGAATCGCAAACAGGTTCGCCACCAGCCCGACCAAGGACACCTGCTGGAAAAAGACCAGTGTCAAGGGCGTCAAGCCCAGCGTGGCAATCCACTGGGTGCGCACCCCGCCGCGCACTCGCTTGAATACACGGTGGAACAGGCCCGGCCCGTCTTGAATCGAGCCGGATTCAGGTTCATCCGACGTCGCAGGCCGGGACACCATCAGGAGACCCACTGCACCGAACGAGAGCCAGAATCCCGGTTGCATCAGTGCCCAGGGGTCGACCAGGGTCACGACCGCGGCGGCTGCCAGCAACACGAGCGGCCAGGGCCAGGCCAGGCCGCGCGCCTGCAGCACGGTCACAGCGGCGAGCATCCACACGGTGCGTTGCGCCGGGACGCCCCAACCCGACAACAGCGCGTAGCCGGCCGCGGCAAACAAGCCACTCCAGCGTGCCACCGTTGGCACGGCGACGCGCAACGGCGCACGCGGCGAACGCCGCCACCCGGCGGCCACCAGCGCGCCGGCCAGCCAGGCAAACATCGTCACGTGCAGGCCGCTGATCGACATCAGGTGCGCAACGCCGGTCTGGCGGAACAAGTCCCAGTCGGCACGCTCGATGGCTGCCTGGTCGCCGATCGCCAGCGCAGCCAGCACGCCGGCCAGGCGGCGGTCGCTGACATTCGCATCGATCGCATCGCGCACCCGCTGGCGCAGCCGTTCGATGGGATAGCCTGCGGCGGCGTCGAACTGCAGCGCTGGCAAGTCGCGCACGTAGCCGGTGGCGCCGACGCCAAGTTCGAACAGGTACAGCTCGTAGTCGAAACCGTGCGGATTGATGTTGCCGTGCGGGCGGCGCAACCGCACCGTGAAACTCCAGCGCTGGCCAGCGCGCAATTCCCTTTGCGGCTGGCTGAGTGCGGCGTCCTCGTGGAAGCCCTTGTACCAACCGAGGGCCAGCAACCGCGGCAGCGGGACACTGTGGCCCTGCAACTGCGCCGACTCGACCTGCAGGCGAAAGCGCAAGCCGCTCGCGCCGGGTTGCGGCAGGCTCGCCACGATGCCCTGCACCACGATGTCCTGGCCCTCGAGCGCCGGCGTCAGCACATCGGCCAGCCGCAGGGTCGCGCGCCCACCGCTGAGCGCGAAACCCAGCAAGGCCATTCCAAGCAAGCCGAATGCGAACGCACGACGCCAACGCCAAGCCAGCGCCAACGCGACCACGCCAGCGCACAAGAGGCCGGCGTAGGCGGCCAGCGGAAGCAGGCTGCGCTCCTGCAACTGCAGTGCCGCACCGGCCAGCCAGCCCAGGCCCAGCCCGGCGAGCCGCCACCCGGTGTACTGAGCAGCCATGAGGCCAGTGTAGGATCGATGCTTTCTCAGCTTTGAACCCATGAGGTCCGCTATGTCCAGCCCCTCCGACGTTTATGCCAAGCTCAAGAGCCTGGGCATCGAATTGCCGCCGCTGGCCACGCCGGCCGCGGCCTACGTGCCCTTCGTTCGCACTGGCAACCTGATTTTCGTATCGGGCCACATCGCCAAGCGCGAAGGCAAACCCTGGGTCGGCCAGTTCGGGCGCAACATCGACACCGCGACCGGCAAACTGGCGGCGCGCGCAGTTGCCATCGACCTGCTCGGCACGCTGCACGCCGCCACCGGCGACCTGAACCGCATCGCGCGAATCGTCAAGGTGATGAGCCTGGTGAACAGCAGCGCGGAGTTCACCGAGCAGCACCTGGTTACGAATGGATGTTCCGAATTGCTCGGCGAGCTCTTTGGCGACAAGGGCGCGCATGCGCGCAGCGCATTCGGCGTGGCGCAGATTCCGATGGGCGCCTGCGTCGAGATTGAACTGATCGCGCAGATCGCGTGAGCGCCGGTCAACAAATGGTGGCGTTGGGCCCGGCACAACGCCTGTTGGGGTTGGCGGTGGTCTGTCTGGCCGCAGTGGCTCTTGCGCTGCTCGCCCAGCACGGCTTCGGTATGCAGCCCTGCACCTGGTGCATTCTGCAGCGCGTGATCTACCTCGCCATCGCACTGGCCTGCCTGCTGGGCGCCCTGCTGCCGGGGCGTTCAGCGCGTCGAGGCCTCACCGGCGTGGCGCTGGCGTTGGCGCTGCTCGGCGCCGCTGCAGCGGTGTGGCAGCACGCGGTGGCGGCGAAGTCGAGCTCGTGCAACCTCACGCTGGCCGACAAGATCCTGAATGCGCTGGGCGTGGAAAGCGCATTTCCAGCGCTCTTCCAGGTGACTGCAAACTGCGCCGACGCCGCGGTCAGCGTGGCTGGCGTTCCATTCGAATACTGGAGTCTGGCACTGTACGCACTTCTCGCCGCCGGCGCGGCGACCGTGTTCCTGCAGATGCGCGCGCCCGCCTGACGCGCAGCGCCGCCTCAGGCACTGAACTCGGTCAACAGCGCCCCGGTTCGCTGCGCATCTTCACGCAGACCCTGGGCATCGGCGACCAGGTTGCCATTCACCCACACCCCATGAACGCCCAACGCGGCGGTGGTCAGCCGCGGCGCGCCACCGGGCAGGTCGAACACGCGCTGTTTCGGGCCACGGCCGACGAGCTTGGGGTCGAACAGCAGCAGGTCAGCCGCGTAGCCCTCGCGGATCAGGCCGCGGCGCTGCAGACCGAACACCTGCGCCGGATGCGCGGTCAGGCGCCGCACCGCTTCGCTCATGCTCATCACGCCGCGGTCGCGCGCCCAGTGGCCGAGCAGGTACAGGCCGAACCCGGCGTCGTTGAAGAAGGTCAGGTGTGCACCCGCGTCACTCAGGGAAACGATGCTGTGCGGGTGGGTGAGCAGCCGGCTCACCGCCTCTTCCTCGCTGTTGAGCAATTGCGCGGTGAACACCGTCTGCAGGCCTTCGGAGAGCGCCAGGTCGAGCATCACATCGAGCGGGTCGCGACCTTCCTTGCGGGCAATTTCGGCAATGCTCTGCTGCTCGTAGTGCGCATGCTCAGGGCGTGCCACTTCGACAACGTGAACCTTTTGCCACTCGCCATTGAACAGGCGAAACGTCGCCGGTGAGGCGAGTTCGGCGCGCAGCGCCTCGCGAAATTCGGGTTGCGCCAGCACCTCTGAAAGCGCTGAACCACTGCGGCCGAGCGCAGGCTTCCATGCGACCAAGCCTTCGACCGGGTAGGCCGACGCGAGCGTGAAGTCCATCGTCAGCGGGCAGCACGACACCTGCCCGAGCATGGTGTGGCCGCGTGCGTTGGCAGCGCTGATGGCGTCGAGGTCGGCAAACACGGCGCCACCGTTGCTGCTGTTGTGCAGCAACGCCGCGACCATCACCGGGCGGCCGCTGCTGGCGGCGAGTGACTCGAGAAATGGCATGCCCGTTTCACCACTCTTGGTGAGCATGTACACGCCGCGCCCGCCCTCGGCCATCGCGTTGACCAGTGCCGCCATTTCGCTCTCATCGGCCAGGCGCGAAGGCATCGGCAAGCCACCTTCGCCGTTGTGCGCCGGGCTGGTGCTGCTCGAGAAGCCGACCGCGCCGGCACGCATCGCTTCACGCACGATGCTGCACATCTGCGCCACTTCATCGGCCGTTGCGGCGCGCCGCGTCGCCTGCTCACCCATCACCCAGGTGCGCACCGAGGAATGGCCGACATAGCCCGCGCCGACGTCGTGGTGCTGCACCGCGCCGGTCTCGAAGTCGTGCTTGATCAGGCCCTTGAAGTCGAGCGAGCTGTCCCAGCCAGTCTGCACCGC
>JANNKS010000602.1:0-6240 GCA_031396425.1 Rhizobacter sp.
CACCTGATCGACACGCCAGCGACCAAGAAATTCGTCGCCGACTTCACCCAGCTGTACAAGCGGCCGCCCGAGAACCAGGCCTGGGGCGACTACAACGCGATCAAGCTCACCGCGCAGGCGTTTGTCGAGACCAAGGGCACCGATTCGACCAAGATCGTCGAACACTTCGAGAAGGGTGCGAAGTTCGGCCTGATGAAAACGCGCGAAGGTTACTTCCGCAAGGCCGACCACCAGATGATGCACGAGATGTACACCGTGCAGGCGCTGCCGGTGGCCGAAGTCAAGAACAACTTCGACATCTTCCGCTCGTCGGCGCCGGTGCCCGGCCCGAATGAGTCGCTCGAGGTGATCGCGAGCACGGCCGAGGAGAACGAGTGCAAGATGGCCTGACCGGCGCGTCGGCTGCCTGCGGTTCGTCTGTGCGTTGAACGCGGTCTCGCCCACACGCAGTGGTGCCCGGCTTTCGCCGGGATGACGGGTTGCCTTTGTCGTGCTGTTCCTCCAACACCTGCTCAACGGCCTGCTCGCCGGCGCCTACTACCTGCTGATCGCGCTGGGTCTGTCGCTGATCTTCTCGCTCGGCGGCATCGTCAACCTCGCGCATGGCGCGTTCTACGCGATCGGCGCGTACCTGGCGGTGAGCATCGGCCAGACGCTGGGCTTCACCGGCGCGGCGCTGTTGTCGCCGCTGCTGGTGGGCCTGTTGGGCGTGGTGGTCGAGCGGCTGCTGTTCCGGCGTTTCTACAAGGCCGACCCGGCACTGTTGCTGCTGTTGACTTTCGGCCTGGCGATGGTCGCCGAACAGGCACTGCGCATGGTGTTCGGTGCGCCGCCGCTGTCGTGGGCGATCCCGCAGGAGTTGCGCGGCCAGATTTTCATCGGTGACTTCGTCTACCCGCGTTACCGCCTGCTGATCCTGCTCGTCGCAGTGGGCTGCGTGGCGGGCCTGTGGTTCCTGCTGCAACGCACGCCGTTCGGTCGGGTGGTGCGCGCCGGCGTGCAGAACCCCGACATGGTGGGCGCACTCGGCATTTCCCTCGAACCCTACATGGCCGCGGTCGCGTTTCTCGGCATCGGCCTGGCCGGCCTGGCCGGCGTGATGCTGGCACCGATCTTCAGCATCCATCCCGCGATGGGGGCCGAGATCATCACCTCGGCGTTCGTCGTCGTCGTGATCGGTGGGCTGGGCTCGTTCTGGGGTGTGGTGATCGCGGCGTTGGTGGTCGGCCTGACCAAAGGCATGGTCACTGCGGCTGGCTTTCCGCAGTACTCGGAAGCGGCGATCTACCTGTTGCTGCTGCTGGTGCTGCTGGTTCGCCCGCGCGGGCTGTTCGGCGACCGCATCCTGCGCTTCGAGTAGCCCATGCCCACCGCGCGCCATCTGGTCATTGCCGCTTTGGCGCTGGTGCTGCTGCCGTTCGTGCTGGCAGCGATCGGCCTGGGCGTGACTTCGGCCACCGAGGTCGTGATCTTTGCGCTCGCGTGCATGGCATTGAACATTCTGGTCGGCTACACCGGTCTCACGTCGTTCGGCCACGGCGCCTGGTTCGGCCTGGCGGCCTACGCTGCCGGCCTGTCGCAGCGCCTGCTGTTCGAGGGTTCGTTCTTCCTGCCGCTGGCGTTCGGGTTGGGCGTCGTGTTCGTGCTCGCGCTGGCGTTCGGGTTCCTGATCCTGCGCCGGCGCGGCGTGTATTTCTCGCTGTTGACGCTGGCGCTGGCGGCGATGCTCTATTCGGTGGCGTTCCGCTGGACCGACGTCACCGGTGGCGAAAACGGCTTGGGCGGCATCACACGCCCGCAACTGGCCGGCGTGTCGTTCGACAGCGCGGGGGCGTACTACGTCCTCGTGGCGGCGGTGTGTTTCGCCGCCGTGCTGGCGCTGTGGCGCTTCCACCGCTCTCCGCTGGGCAGCGTGCTGGTGGCGATCCGCGAAAACGAACAGCGCGCGCGTTTCATCGGCTACCCGACGAATCGCGTCAAGCTCACCGCCTTCGTCGCCTCGGCCACGCTCACCGGCCTGGCAGGCATGCTGCTCGCGTTCAACAACCGCATGACTTCGGCCGAACCGATCTCGGTGGCGTTTTCGGGCGAATTGCTCGCGATGGTCATCATCGGCGGCATGCGCTCGTTCCTCGGCCCGGCGCTCGGCGCGCTGTTCTTCGTGATCTTCCGCGATTCGCTGTCGCGCATCACCGAAAACTGGCTGCTGTTCTTTGGCGTGCTGTTCGTCGCCTTCATCGTGTTCTCGCCCACCGGTCTGGTCGGCCTGTACGAGCGCGCCACGGCGCGCTGGCGCAAGAGTGTGGCGGGCGACGCCGCGATGGCCGCGCGCCTGGCTGGCACGGTGGCCTTGCCGGCGTTCCTGCACCCCCCCCCGAGGCCACGGCGACACGGTGCTCGAAGCCACCGGCCTGTACAAGCAGTTCGGTGGAATTCGCGCGGTCAAGGATGTGTCGCTGAAGCTGCGCGACCGCACGCTGCACGCGCTCATCGGCCCGAACGGCGCCGGCAAGACAACCGCGTTCAACCTGATCTCGGGCCTGTTCGCGCCCGACCGCGGCAGCGTCACGCTCGCCGGCCGCAGCCTGGCCGGGCGCACCCCGGAAGCCATCACGCAGGCGGGCATCGGCCGCTCGTTCCAGATCACCAACCTGTTCGGCGCGCTGTCGGTGGCCGAGAACGTACGTCTTGCCGTGCAGGCGCGCGACGCGCGGCGCTTCGCGGTCTGGGCGTCGACGGACGCGCTGCACGACGTGAACCGCGATGCTGCCGAGGTGGTGCGCACGATGGGCCTGGGCGGTGTCGAAACTGCACCAGCGGCATCGCTCTCCTACGGCGGGCAGCGCCTGCTCGACATGGCGCTTGCACTCGCCACGCGCCCGCGCGCGCTGCTGCTCGACGAACCGCTCGCCGGCCTGGCAGCGGGCGAGCGTGAGCGCGTCGGCAAGCTCATCAAGGGCATTTCAGCCGACCTGCCCGTGCTGGTGGTCGAACACGACATCGACCGCGTGTTTGCGCTCGCCGACGCCGTGACGGTGATGAACGACGGCGAAGTGCTGGTCAGCGGCAGCGTCGCCGATGCACGCGATTCGCCGCAGGTGCAGGCGGTCTACATCGGCGCCGGCTCGCACGCGCTGGCAGCGGTCGAGCGTGCCAGCGCGGCACAGGCGAGCGTGCTGCTGCGCGTCGACCGGGTGAACACCTTCTACGGCAAGAGTCACATCCTGCGCGACGTGAGCTTCGATCTGCACCACAACGAGATCGTGGCGCTGCTCGGCCGCAATGGTGCGGGCAAGTCGACGCTGCTCAAGACGCTGATCGGCGTCAGCGCACCGGCCAGCGGAAGCATCACGCTGGGCGAAGAAGCCCTGGCGCGCCGGCCCGCGGCTGAGATCGCACGCCGTGGCGTGGCCTACGTGCCGCAGGGCCGCGGCCTGTTCGCCGGCATGTCGGTGGCGGAAAACATGGAGCTCGGGCGGCTGAAGCGGCGCAACAACGCCGGCTCGTTCTGGGACGACGACAAGATCTTCGCGTTCTTCCCGCGCATCAAGGAACGCTGGCGTTCGCCGGCCGACTACCTGTCGGGTGGCGAACAGCAGATGGTCGCAGTGGCGCGTGCACTGTCGGGCGACACGCGTGTGCTGCTGCTCGACGAGCCGTTCGAGGGCCTGGCACCGGCGATCGTGGAAGAACTGTTCGAGGCCTTCGACAAGCTGCGCCACGAGGTGGCCATCCTGATCGTCGACCATCACCTCGACCTGGCCCTCGCCCTGTCGGACCGCACGGTGGCGTTGGAACGCGGCGAAGTCACCCACATTGGGCCGTCCGCTGCGCTGTCGCGCGACCTGGAGCTGCGCCGCAAGGTGTTGTGGCTGTAGCGGCCGGCCGCAGAAGCTCGGCACCCCGCCAGTCCGCCACCCTCATGACGCACCCGCTCAACGTGCAAGGACCCATGTCACCATGAATCAAGCCCCCCGAACTGCCGCGATCATCGGCGCCGGATTGATCGGCCGCTCCTGGGCCAACGTGTTCGCGCGTGCCGGCTGGGCGGTGCGCGTGTGGGACCCGTCCGAAGCGCAGCGCGCCGCAGCGCACGCGTTGATCGCCCAGTCCTTGCACGACCTGCAGCCGCATGGCCTGGTGGCCGACGCCGGCACGGCGGCCGCTGGCGTGCAGGTGTTCGCGACACTCGAACAGGCCGTGCAGGGGGCAGAGCATGTGCAGGAAAGCGGCCCTGAAACGCTGGAAGCGAAACTCGCCACCTTCGCCGCGCTCGACGCGGCCGCGCCTGCGGCGTGCGTGCTGGCGTCATCGACCTCGGCGATCGTCGCGTCGAAATTCACCGAGACGCTCGCCGGCCGCGCGCGCTGCATCGTGGCCCACCCCGTCAACCCACCGCATCTGGTGCCGGTGGTCGAGTTGTGCGGTGCGCCCTGGACCTCGGACGCCACCAAGGCGCGCGCCCGCGAGGTGATGGCCAGCATCGACCAGGTGCCCATTGACGTGAAGCGCGAGATCGACGGTTTCGTGTTGAACCGACTCCAGGTCGCGCTGCTCACCGAGGCGTTCCGGCTCGTGCAGGACGGCGTGGTCAGCCCGCAGGACCTGGACCACACCATCGCCGACGGCCTGGGCCTGCGCTGGGCCTTCATGGGCCCGTTCGAGACGATCGAGCTCAACGCCCCGGCCGGCATCGCCGACTATTGCGAACGTTACGTGCCCTGGTTTCGCCGCTACATGGCCGACCTGCCCACGCCGGCCGTATGGAACGACGCGTCATGGCAAGCTGCCGCCGCCGCTTACGGCCCTGCGGCGAGCGCGGCCGAAGTGGCGCAGAAGAGCGTCTGGCGCAACCAGCGCCTCGCCGCGCTGGTGGCGCACAAGCGCGCCGGCACGCCCTGGACCGAGTCTTGACCCACAGGAGAACCGCAATGAGCAAACCGAAGCGCCGCAAAGTCATGATCACCTGCGCCGTGACCGGGGCGATCCACACGCCCAGCATGTCGCCGCACCTGCCGATCACGGCGGATGAAATCGCCGACGCCGCGCTGGGCGCGCACGCGGCCGGCGCGGCGTTGGTGCACCTGCACGCACGCGACCCGGTGAACGGCAAACCCGACCAGCGCCCGGAGGCCTTCGCGCCGTTCCTCAAGCGCGTCAAGCAGGCCAGCAACGTGGTGATCAACATCACCACCGGCGGCGCGCCCACCATGAGCGTCGAAGAACGCCTGTTGCCGTGTGCGTTCTACAAACCCGAAGTCGCTTCGCTGAACATGGGCTCGATGAATTTCGGGCTGTTCCCGATGCTGGCGCGCTTCCCCGAGTTCAAGTTCGACTGGGAGCGGCCCTACCTCGAAGGCTCGGACGAGCGCATCTTCAAGAACACCTTCCGCGACATCGCCAACATCCTCACCACCTGCGCGGCGAACTACACCCGCTTCGAGATCGAGTGCTACGACATCGGCCACCTCTACACGCTGCGCCATTTTGCCGACCGCGGCCTGGTGAAGCCGCCGTTCTTCATCCAGTCGGTGTTCGGCATCCTGGGGGGCATCGGCCCGCACCCGGAAGACGTGGCGCACATGAAACGCACCGCCGACCGCCTGTTCGGCGACCAGTACTACTGGAGCGTGCTCGGCGCCGGGCGCAACCAGTTGCCCATCGCCACCCAGTCGGTGGCGCTGGGCGGCAACGTGCGCGTCGGCCTGGAAGATTCGCTGTGGATCGGCCCTGGGCAACTGGCCGAGAGCAACGCCCAGCAGGTGCGCGCGGCGCGCCAGATCATCGAAGGCATGGGCCTGGAAGTGGCCAGCTCCGACGAAGCGCGCGAGATGCTGCAGCTCAAGGGCGGCGACAAGGTCAATTTCTGAGCGCGGCAATGCACTCCGACCTGAAAGACAAGGTGATCCTGATCACCGGCGCGAGCACCGGCATCGGCGCCGCCGCAGCGCGCGCGTGTGGCCGCGCCGGCGCGAAGGTGGCGGTGCACTACAACGCGAGTGGCGCTGAAGCACGCCATGTGGTGGCCGACATCAATGCGGCAGGCGGCCAGGCGGCGCCGTTTCGCGCCAATGCGCTGGGCGAAGCGGAACTCACGCAGCTTGTCGCCGATGTGCAAAAGCACTTCGGCCGCATCGACGTGCTGATCAACAACGCCGGCGGCGTGATCGAACGCAAGGCTTTCGCCGAGTGCGACGCCGCCTTCCTCGACCAGATGCTCGACCTGAACGTGCGTTCGGT
>JANNKS010000648.1:0-11765 GCA_031396425.1 Rhizobacter sp.
AGCACGCCGCCGAACGTGTGCAGGTTGAGCCACGCGAAGATGTTCGGATGCGCGGTCGCGAAGTCGAGGATCGCGCGCGTCTCCGGCGCGCTGCCGGGATAGTGGCCGGCGCCTTCCTGTTGCGTCTCGGGCGCCCACGCATATGGAAAGTTGCGGTTGAAGTCGTACAGGTTGTCGGACAGAAAGTCGGGCGCGGGGATGGTGCGGCCGTCGAAGTTGACGATGCGCCCTTCAGGGTAGAGCTTGAAGTACGGCCCCTCGTCTTCCGGCAGGCGCGCCACCATCACTGCCGGCACCAGCACCTGGCCATCGTCGCCGCGCAGTTCGATCAGTTCGCCGTCGGGGTCCATCTGGCGCATGTAGCCGGTGATACCGTCGCCGTCGACGTCTTCGCTGACCCAGCGCGCATGGCCCTGGTTGACGCGGTCGTCCACCGGGCTGGAGCGCACGTAGCGGCCGCGCTGCAACACCTCTTCGGCACCGTCGGGCGAGATGCGCGGCACCACGTAGAACAGCGTCTCGCGGATCGCCTGCGCCATGTGCGCCGGCAGCGGTTTGCCGCCCGCTTCATTGGCGCCGTTGTGGATGGCGAGGATGTCTTCGGCGATCGCGAGCGCGACGCTCGAGCCGCACACCTCGCTGGCGTGCATGTTCGCGTCGATCCACACCGCCGGGCGCTTCTCGTCCGGATTGCGGCCAAGCGTGAGCACGGGAATCTCCCGGCCTGCAGCGCTGGTGCCGATGGCGCCGAGTTGCGCAACCTGCGGGTACTGCTTCGTCCAGCGGGTGAGCTGGTCCATGACTTCGGCGTGGGCGAGGTATTTCTGGCGGAACATTCGTTCTCCTGACGGGGGGAGGTGGGCCGGGGCTCGATGTTGCCTGATCCGGTGGCTGCCCTGACGGACCAGGGCCGCCCTCGCGTTGGGCAGTCTGCGAATGTGCCGTTCGCCACGCTAGTTCAGACTCGATGCACCCACAGGGCACCATGCGCAGCCAAAGTGCGCCAAGATTCTGATTTCGATGATCTGGCGCGGAGCAGTGGCATGGACAAACCTGAAAGAACTTCGCAGACCGATGACGCGTTTCAGCGCATCCGCACCGAATTGCGCGACCTGCTCGGCCGTTCACCCAGCGCGCGCGACGTGTTGCCGCACCTGGCGGGGGTGGAACGTGCGTTGAAAACGCTCGGTGTCGCGGCTTTCGAAAGCCTGCCTTCCTACGTCCTGAAGCGTGCCGTGACGCAGCTGGAAAGCGTGTTGCCGGAGCCGGTTGGGCCAGGCATTGCCGATCTTCGGGCCCGACTGGCCAGGGCATTGGCAGGGCATGACGCCGTGCAGGTTCCCGCGGTACCGCCCGCGGTGCCGCCCGCACACCAGCCGGCATCGTTCAGCAACGACCAGCTTCAGGTGAGCGAAGCAACTGTCACGGAATTCGACCGCGTCGTCGAAGCGAGCCAGCGCAGGTTCTGATCGGCAGGCCGGCGGCTTGCAGCTCCTGTGGACTGGGGCGCTGCACGCCGACGATCAAATCGACGCGCGGCTGCAAGCGCACACGGGCCGTTGGCATCGGCACGGTTCCGAGGCGCACAGAAACAACCGCTTCGTGACGCTGCATCGACAAGAATCTGAACCCGTTGAAACTCGGGATCGCCGGATGGCCGCAGACTGCTTCTCGTGCAAGAGGCGCAGAGTGCGAGGGTTTCGTCGCATCGATTGCTTCGCAGGTTGCCTGCCCCCAGATGCGCTGTTCCAGTTCGCTCCGATGCGAAGCAGGCTGCCGATGCGGCGGATCGAGAGATGCCGACCCCAGCCTCTTCCGCGAAGTTTCTCCGCAATGTGCGATGATTTCTACCCCAAAGAGCGTACTCGAGGCGTGGAGAAGCGATGAGAGGAATGCTGGATCTGCTGGAACGAGCCGGTTTGGTACGTCGGGTCGGTGACGCCGAATTAGAGCCAGCGACGAGCGCCGCCCCGCAAGGCGAGGACGAGATGGCTGCGGCCGCATCACCTGAGGTGGCAACGCCGGTGGAGCACAGCGCCACAATGACGCTTGAGCAGGTGTTCGCGGCGGCCGGCGTGCCCCCCTGCGCCTACCCGGCCGAGCGACTGATGCGTCTGATCGATGGACTGAAGGCGATGGACGAGCCGACGCGTCGGCTGACCATTCAGGCCATCGATGCGGCAGACGATTCTTGGTCCATCGAGGACCCGATGCGTGATGCAGCAGCGAAGGTGGCCTCGATCGAGCGCCATGCGGCGTCGATCCGCGCCGGACTAGCGCAAGCCGAGCGAGAAACGCAGGGGCGCCTGAGCGAAGTCGCCAAGCGCCAGGAATCGTCGGTTGCCGAAGTGCGCCGGCAGATCGCCGACCTCGACGGGCTGCTGGCGCGTGAGATCGCGCGTGGTGCGCAGGAAACGGCTGCGCTTGAGGCGGCCTTCCAGTCCCAGCGTGAAAGCGCCAATCGGGAATTGGCCAGCTTGTCCCGGACGGCGGCGGCGCTGACGGGGCTGATCGCGCAATTCGGTGCCAACACAGCTCGCTAACGAAAGAAAAGTCGATGAAATACGGACCCGGTCCCCTGACCAAAGTGCTCATTTTGTTGATCGGCCTGGGGGCGCTGGCCTCGATCGGGTGGAATTTCTTTCTCAAGGACAGGTTGGGCAAGGAATGGAGTGACACACCGGTGGCGCAGGTGCTGGGTGCCAAGACGCCCGAAGGCAAGCCGCCGGTCGCCACCCCTGCGGCCACCCCCGCCGCCACGCCGAAACCGGCTGCAGGCAGCGGGCGCCTGGGCAGCGCGGGCAATCCCTTGCGTGTCAGCCTGGTCAGTTTCCACGGCTACGCGCCGGCCCTGGTCGCGAACGGCAACAGCCTGAAGACGCAGCCCGGCTCGATCTACGCCAAACAGGGGCTGAACGTCGAGTTTGTCATCAATGATGACATTCCCACGCTGACCACCTTATTCGAATCCAAGACCGCGCAATGCGCCTGGCGCACCTCCGACTTCTGGGCCCAGGAGCAGCCGAACCTGCGCAATTCCGGCCATGACGCCAAGGCCATGCTGATCGTCGACAACACCCAGGGCGGCGACGCGGTGATCGTGCGCGACGCGGCGGTGCAGAAGATCGAAGACCTGGCCGGGAAAAATGTGGCGCTGCTTCAGTACACGCCTTCGCACGGCATGCTGTTCGACGCGATCGAAAGCTCGTCCATGACAGCGCGCGCGAAGAAGCAGGTCAAGACGATCTTCATCAAGCCCGAGGAGGGCACCGCCGGCGTGCGCGCCGCCTTTGTCGGCGGCAACGTCGACGCGGCAGTGCTGTGGGACCCCGACCTGTCGCTGGCGTTGCGCGACGTCAAAGGAGCGCGCGTTATCTACTCGACCAAGACGGCCACCAACCTGATCTACGACGTGATCGTGTGCGACCAGCGGGAACTGGGCAAGGCCGACAACCAAGAGGTCTTCCAGAAGTTTCACGATGGGTGGCTCGAAGGCGTAACGGCTGCGCGCGCCAACCCTGACCAGGCGGTCGATGCGCTGATTGCGACCAAGGAGTTCTTCAAGCTGTTGGCGTCCAAGGAAGGCAAGCCTTTCGTGAAAGGCCTGTTCGACAACCTGGTGTGGACGGACCTTGCCGACAACGCGCGCATCCTCGGCTTGGCCGGTGGCGTGAACCATTACGAACGCGTGTACGCGCGCTTTGACGAAATCTACCGGGCCGCCGGCTCGTTGGCGAACCCGAAATCGCCGGTGATCACACCGCAAGACAGCTACGACTATCGCTTTGTCAAAGCCGCTCTGCAGCGCAACGCGAAGGCCCAGGAAGTGGCGGCACGGCCGACCCAGACCTTCACGGAGCAAGGCCGCAGCGCCGCGATGACTGCACCGGCGGCGGTGACCAAACCGGTCTCGGTGTCGTTTGCTTCGGGCTCGGCGGAACTCTCCAAACGAGCCCAGGCGCTGATCGACAAGGAAATGGTGCCGTTCATCGAGAACAACGGCAGCGCCTACTTCGAACTCAGCGGCAACACCGATTCAGTGGGGTCGGCGCCGGCCAACCAGGCCCTTTCCCTGTTGCGCGCGCGCGCGGTGGCCGACTACCTGGACAAGCAGTGGGAGATTCCGCGCGCGCGCCTGCGCGTCACCGGCTACGGCTCGAACCGGCCGCTGTGTGACGAACGCAACCCGGCCGCCGCCGAGATGTCGCTGGACGAGTGTCGCGCGCTGAATCGTTCGACCCGATTGGCCGTGTTCGGCCGCTAGGCGGGCTCGAAACGCGACACCAATGGACTTCTGGAATCCCTATCGGGCGCTCGACTCCGGCCAGCAGCGCTGGATCGGCTTGGCCAGCGTCGGTGTCGTGTTGCTGCTCTGGACGGTGCTGTCGGTCTCGGGTCTGCTGAGCAAGAACCAGTTGCCTTCGCCCCTGGCCGTCGCCGAAGCGCTGGGCTACCTCGGCTGGTACGAAGGCAAGAGCGCGTTGGCCGTGGCCACGCTGTGGTCGGTGGGCCGGGTCGCGACCGCCTCGCTGCTGGTTGTGCTGGTGGGCATACCCTTGGGCGTGTTGATGGGGGCGTCGCCCAGGCTGAACGCAGTGTTTTCGCCGCTCATCGACCCGTTTCGATCCGCCCCGGTTGCGGCCCTGTTGCCGATCATGGTGATGTGGTTCGGCATCGGTGAGTTCATGAAGATCGCCTTCCTGTTCGTCGGCTCGATCGTCTACCTGACACCGCTGGTGCGCGATGCGGTGCGCGCCGTGCCCGAGCAGTATCTCGTGGCGGCCAAGGACATCGGCGCGACGCCGTGGGAGTGCATCACCAAGGTGCTGGTGCCGCTGGCCATGCCGCGCATCATGGACGCCGTCATCGTGGGGGTGTCGGTCAGCTGGACTTACATCACGGTGGCGGAATACGTGAACGCCCAGGAAGGCCTGGGGCAGCTGATCGCCAATGCACGCCGGCTCAGCGCAACCGACCAGGTCTTCGCGGGGATCATCGTCATTATCGGCGTGGCCTTGTTGACCTACCAGGCCCTGATGTGGCTCAAGGGCCGCTTCTTCAGATGGGAGACGAAGGCGTGAGCCCCGAAGCACCGCGCAA
Source organism: Rhizobacter sp. (assembly GCA_031396425.1). GTDB lineage: Bacteria > Pseudomonadota > Gammaproteobacteria > Burkholderiales > Burkholderiaceae_C > JAEMQF01. The sequence goes on from JANNKS010000648.1 coordinate 5,101, forward strand.
GGCCGCCGTTGTGACCGCGACCCATATCGTGCAGGAGTATGGGCAGCCCGATGGCAAGACACTGCGCGTGCTCGACGACGTCAGCGTGAAGTTCGAGCGACCGTCGATCAACATGCTGCTCGGCCCGTCAGGTTGCGGCAAGTCCACGCTGCTGCGCATGCTCGGGGGCGTGCGGCCGTGGAACGTCAAGACGCCAACCTCGGGGCGGGTGGAGATCGACGGTCAGGCTTGTACCGGCCCGCACCCCGACTCGGTGATGGTGTTCCAGCACTATGCGAACCGGCCGGACATGACGGTGCGCGAAAACGTGCTGTACCCGTTTGCCTTCGCCGAGTGGAAGCGCCGCGTCTCCGTCAAGGACGCCGCCGAGCGGGTCGACCAGATGCTCCAGGAAGTGGGGCTGACCGACAAGCGCGACCAGTACCCGGCGCAACTTTCCGGCGGGCAGAACCAGCGCGTGGCCCTGGCGCGCGCGCTCGTGCTCAGGCCCCGGGTGCTGCTGATGGATGAGCCTTTCGGGGCCCTGGACGCGCAGACCCGCGCCACCATGCAGACCCTGCTCATCCGGCTGCACGCCGCGCATGCCTGTCTGGTAGTGTTCGTGACTCACGACGTGACCGAAGCACTGTTGCTCGGCGACCGTGTGATCGTGCTGTCCACCCAACCCGCACGCATCATCGACGACTTCGACATCCCCGAGCTTCAGCCGCGCACCCCGCAGTGGTTGCAAAGCGCCGAGGTGCGGGTCATGCACGAACGAGTGGTTGCGCACCTGCGCGCCGCTGGTGGTCGAGGCAACGTGAGGGTGAGCGTGTGAACGACGCGCGCACACCGTATTGGTGGGCCTTCCTCAAGCACCCGTACAACCGTTTGTCCGCGCTGGGCATGCTCAGCATGTCGCTGTTGCTGTCCTTGCCCTGGGGGGGTGACGGCTTCGGCATCGGGATGCTGGCCCTGGCGGCGGTGCAGATGGTCGGTCTGGCGATCGTTCCCGGCCTGCCGTCGTTTCAGCTGTGGGCGAACAAACAGGATCGCAGCCTTGTGCGCGAAGCGCGTCGGGAGGGCCTGGCCCTGGAGATCAAGGCCCATGGAGGCTCGCCCCATCTTCGCAGCTACGAACAGATGTGTGCCCGCGTCGCATCGCTGTACCGTACCGCCGACGACCGAAGCACGGCGTTGACCGTGCGCGAGGTGGAGCAACTCGATGACGTCACGGTGGACTACCTGCGCATGTGCCTCAGCGATGCGGCTGCGCGCGGCGCGGACAAGGGAGATCCTGCGGCTGGGGTGACGCGCAAGCTTCGCGAGGTCGAAGCGCAACTCAGCGCGGGCGCGCTCGGCCGCGACGACGAACAGCAATTGCTGCGCGCCAAGGCCGACTACGAAGAGGCGATTGCCCGGCAGACGAGAATGGCGTCTAGGCGCAGCGCGCTCGACGCCTCCCTGGTGTCGATGCCGGTGCGTTTGGAAGAGGTCTATCAGATGGTGATGGCGTCGCCGCGGGCGGGCAACCTCGGCCAATTGCTCGAGGAGTCGGTGTCCAAGTTGAAACTGGCTGAAGAGGCGGCGCTCGACATGGAACGAATGCTCGGCCCGGCCCGGTTCGAGCCGGCGCCGGTCAAGGCCGTTGCCGCCGCGCCCGCAGCGAGTGGCCGGCGTGCGATCGGTCAACGGGAATGATCCGCCAGCGGATCAGGTGTGAAGGAAGTGCCGTCGTTTGACGGACGGTGCAGTGCAGTCCAGCAAAGGAAGCGAAAGCAAGATCATGGCCAACAACGCAATCATGAGCCGCCTGTGGAACCTCTGGACAGGCTTCGTGGCCCTGTGGGTCACCGACATCGAAAAGGAACACCCGGAAATCGCGTACCAGAACTCGATCGCTTCGATGACTGAAAAGTACGCGAAACTCAAGCAGGCTTCGGGCAGGATCATTGCGCGCCGGCTCGAGATCGAAAGCCGGCTCGAAACCGCCCGGGCCGAATTGGCCAAGGTGGCGGCGCAGCTCAATGCGGCACTGGCGACCAATCAGGACGATCTGGCGATGGTGCTGATCCAGAAGAAGAACGTGCTCGACGAAGACATTGCTGCGCTGAACGCGGATTTTGCCGAGGCCGACAAGGACGCCGAAGAGGCCAAGGGCCATCTGCTCGACATCAAGGCCGAGATCGACAGCCTCAAGGCCGAAAAGGACCGCATGATCGCGAAGTTCCAGAGCGCCGAGGCCAGGCTGAAGATTCAGGAGTCGCTGGACGGGCTGTCGATCGACGCCGAGGTTCAGGCCCTGTCGGGTGTTCGCGAACACATCAAGGGTCGCGTGGCCGAAGCCAAGCTCGGCGCCGAACTGCGCGGCTCCGATCTGGACGCGCGCCTGAAAACGTTGACGCGCAGCGCCGGGTCAGTCACCGCGCGAGCCGAGCTCGAACAGATGAAGAAGGCGCGTGCCGCCGAGGCGGCTGGTGGCAAGAGCCTCTGAGCGACCATGCCGATGAACGCCAAGGCAAGCTTGCCGCGCTGGGCGGAACTGGTGCGCGAGAAGTACCTCGCGGGCGAGGCGTCGACCTTCGTGCTGTACCGCAACGTGTTCGACATATTCCTCGTCGACGGGCAGTTCATCGATCTGAAAGCCTTTCTCACCGGCGTGCTGGTCGAGGGGACGAAGGACACCGTGGTCGAGGTCACGGCAGAGTTTGGCGTGCAGTGCCTCAAGGGCAAGGTCACGCTCGACCAGGGAGGTGACCTGTTGCAGCAGCTGCACAGCCTGGAGCGGCATCTGCGCAGCAGCCACGGTTGCGCCGTGATCGTGCCCTACGCCGACAGCGTGATGCCCGGCGAAGACGCCAGCTATGTTTCGGCCGAGGACCGCAAGGTGGGCACGCTGTTCCACCGCTGGTCACTCGACCGCAAGCTGAACGCGTCGGACAACATCACGCTGATCATCGTCGAGACCCTGGGCTCGCTGAACCAGAGCCTGCTGTCCAACCCCAAGGTGGCCGCCGTCGAGGTGCCGATGCCGGACCTGTCCGCGCGCGCCGACGTGGTGCGCAGCCTCGGGCCCAAGCTGGGCGTGAGGCAGGTGCAGTTGTACGCCGAGCGCATGGCGGGGCTGCGCGCAGTGCAGATCGAAAGCCTGATGCGGGCTTCGGGGGACAGCTCGATGTCCGAGGCCGAGCGCGAGAAGTTGATCGTTCAGCTGCTCGGCGGCGCACCCGACGCCGCCGATCGGGCGAAACGCTTTGCCGGCATCACGGCCGGCATGACCGCTGACGAAATCGTCAAGCTCGTGGAGCCGACCAAGTCGTTGCCGTCGATCGACCCTGACGAAGATGTCCTGCGCCTGATCCAGGCGCGCAAGCGCGAACTCATCGAAAAAGAATGCGCCGGCCTGATCGAGTTCGTCGAGCCCAAGCATGGTTTGTCGGCAGTCGGCGGCGCCGGCCATATCACGGCCGAATTGGCCGAGATCGCACGCAGCCTGCGCCAGGGCGACAGCAAACTCACCCCCATGGGCCTGCTCGCCGTCGGGCCCATGGGCGCGGGCAAGACCTTCGTCATCAAGGCCTTCCTCAAGGAGGCCGGCCTGTCGGCGGTGGCGTTGAAGAACTTCCGCTCCAAGTGGGTCGGTTCCACCGAGAAGAACCTGGAGCGGGTGCTGGCCACCGTCAAGGCGATGGGGCCGATTGCGGTGCTGATCGACGAGGGCGACCGCAGCTTTGGCAACGCCGGTGGCGAAGGCGGCGACGAGGGCACCAGCTCGCGGGTGATCGCGCGGCTGAAGGAGTTCATGTCCGACACCGACAACCGTGGCGTGGTGCTGTTCATCATGCTCACCAACCGGCCCGACAAGCTCGACACCGACATCAAGCGCCCTGGGCGCATGGACCGCAAGATCCCGTTCTTCTACTGCGAGACGCCGCAGGACCGGGCTGCGGTGGTGGCGGCGGTGCTGCGCCGCTACGACGCAGCCGCTGCGATCGATGCCGCGGCGCTCGGGGGTCTGTGCAGCGAGCTGAACGGCTACTCGAACGCCGACCTCGAAGCGATGACCTTGCTCGGCCTGGAGTTCAAGGAGCGCGACGCCGGCCTGTCGCTGCTGGACGCACTCGTCAAGGCCAGGGAAGATTTCATGCCGCCGCAGGAGAGCGACATGATCGAGTTCATGGAACTGCTGGCGGTGTCGGAGACGTCGCGCCGTTCCTTGTTGCCAGAACGTTTCAAGCGCATGGCTATCCACGAAATCCAGGCCAAGCTGAGCCAGGCCAGGGCCGCCGCGCTGAGGCGTTGAGAGTTGAAAGTTGAAAGTTGATCATTCAGGAGAAACCCATGACTGATGCCCCAAACGATCCGATGACGAAACCCCAGGTGACGGCGTTGGTGGACAGCATGCTGTCCACGGCCCGAATTGACGGTGTTCATCCGCAGGAGGTGGCACTGATACGTACCTTCTACGATGAACAGCGCCAGCCGGGCATGCCGGCCTTCGACGTCGTGGCGGCCGCCGTCGGCCCGGCCCCGAACTTGCCGCGTGAACTCGCGAACGACCCAGGTTTCGCCGAGCAGCTGGTGTTGATGTGCCTGATGACAGGGTATGCGGACGGGCGGTTGAGCGAAGCTGAGCACCAGCACGTGCTGACGCTGGCGCAACAGCTCGGCATTGCCGCCCCCCGTGTGGCCGAACTACTGGTGCAGGTCAAGGACACCCTGATCGCATCACTGGCCCACCTGCCCGAACCAGAATCGGTGGCGGCGCTGGCCAAGTCGCTCTGAGCAAGGTTCAAGGTGGTGCAAGTACGGAGCTGGAACTGCCCATGAATCAAACCTTGGATGAGGGGTTTTTCCGGTCACTGGTGGATTTCAACGCAGTCGAAGAGCGCGTTCGCCGGCGCCTGGGGTCCTTGTCAGGCAGCGAAGAGCTGTTGCGCTTCTTCGCCTACTACGCGTCGTGGAACGGCTACTTTGCCAACGGCGTCTCGTCGCTGACGAGTCTCATCGGCAACAGCAAGGATCTTTTCCGCGAAGCTGGATTCCCGCGCGCCGTGTCGGACCGAAGCAACTACATCGCCAGCTTCTTCTTCGATGCCGCGCGGGACGAGTATGACGATCACATCAACCCGGTGCGTGACTCGCACCGGTGCATGGCGCAGGCTTCGTTGATCTGCATGAAAGACCATTTCGGGCTGAGCAATGCTTTGCTGGATGAAGACGAGCCGGCCTCGCTGAAGGCCGTCAACGAAGGCGTGCTGGCGGGCTACACCGGGCAGGCGTGCGCTGGGAAGGCGGGGCTCGCCAAAGCCTTCTTCGCCATGGGCTACCACCTCGGTTCCGAATTGCTTGCTGATCGGGAGTTCTCGCTGATCGATGAGTACCTGCGGCGAGAACACGATCCTCTGGTGCAACACCTGATGCGCTCGACTGTGGCGCTCGCCGGCGGGATGCACCGCTGCTACGCCTGGGTGGGGGTGCACAGCGGTCACGGCGGCGGCGTCGAGGCGGATCATTTTGACCGTGCCGCACAGGGGGCCCGCAGCGCGTTGCGTTTCCTGTCGGGCGGCACAACAGCCGAGGCGCTGGAGGCGCTTGTCCAAGGCTTTCGATCATTCGACGTTGATCATGGCAGGTTCTTCGACATTGAGGTGTCCAATCCTGCGCAGTGTGGACTCCTGGCGAGCCCTGAGCCTGTGCGCGCATCGGCCGTGCGCGAACAACGAAGCTCCCGTGCTTCTGGCCCATGAAAGGCAAAGCGGGTGATCGAAGAACTGTTCCGCGAAGACGCCACGTTGGCGATGTGTGATGCTGCAATCGTCGCCATCGACGAGCAAGGCGTGCATCTCGACCGCACTGTGTTCTATCCCCTCGGCGGCGGCCAGGCCGGTGACCGCGGGGCGCTGCGGCTTGCCGACGGGACGGAACTGCGCATTGCAGACACGGGCAAGGGCAAGGAGGCCGGCCGGATCGCGCACCTGCCCGAAGCCGGCCAGGACGCGCTGCTCGCGCGCCTGGAGGTCGGCGCGCCGGTGCAGGCATGCATCGACATGCAACGCCGGCAGCGCCACATGCGCTTCCACACCACCACACACCTGCTGTGCGCGCTGATCCCGCACCCGGTCGACGGCTGCTCTATCACTGCCGACTACGCCCGGCTCGACTTTCACATGAACGAGCCGCTCGACAAGGAGGCGCTCAACGCCGGCCTGGCGCGCCTGATCGGTGGAGCGCACGCGGTGCGGCACCGCTGGATCAGCGAGGCGGAGCTCGACGCCAACCCAGGCCTGGTGCGCAGCATGAGCGTGCAACCGCCGCGCGGGCAGGGCCGAATTCGCGTGCTCGAGATCGAGGGCGTCGACCTGCAGCCCTGCGGCGGCACGCATGTGGCCAACACCGCCGAGATCGGCGCGGTGGTGATCACCAAGATCGAGAAGAAGTCGGCGATGACGCGTCGCGTCGTGCTCGGCTTCGAGGCAGCGCCGGTGCGCTGAACCCGGCGTCGACCGCACCGTCGCAGTGGCTGACGCGCCGCACAATGCGGCTCTTGATTAGCGACCAACCTCAGCCACACGAATGACGTGCGCCGGGGCTGGAATTGAAAGACAAGCTGCGCGCAGCAGGCGCGCCAGGATGGAGCGCAGATTGAAGCGACGGTTGAACCGATATTGGGCCTCAGCGAGGTA
>JANNKS010000679.1:0-5244 GCA_031396425.1 Rhizobacter sp.
GGAAAACGCCACCGATTCATGTCGCCCCACTCACGACCCAGCCAGACCCCGCCGGTGCGCCAGCAGCTCGACCCATCGGTCGCGCGCCAGTTCTTCATGGTCGCGACCTGGGTCTGCCTGTGCGCCGCGGCGTCTTTGTCGCTGCAGGAGCTTCACCTGTCCGCCGCGATGCAGCTCACGCTGGTCGGCGCCTGCCTGGGCGTCGCGGCGATGTTCGCCCTGGCGAGCTGGAAGGCGCACGCGCTGTCGGCCAAATGGTCGGTGCTGGGCACGGCGTGGGCCGGCTGCGCGCTGATCACCTTGGTCGCGATCGGCAGCGGCTTCGGCATTCAGAGTCACGATCTGGCCTTCTTCGGCCTGCTCATTTGTCTGGTCGCGGTGCTGGCCGGGGTCCGGCACGCTCTGGCCATGACGTCGTTCGCGGCAGCCGTCATCACCGGGCTGGCGGTGGCGGAATACGAAGGCTGGCTGCAGGGTCGGGCCACCGCCGCGGGCGCTCCACTGTCCGATCCGGTGATTTCGCAGGCCTTGCTGCTGGCTGCCGGGCTCGCGGTGGGCCTGATCGTATCGAGGGTCGCCGAGTTGTCACTGGCCGCCTCTGCCGAACGCGAAGAGCGTTTCCGCGCGCTGCTGCACATGGCGGTGGACCACTATTGGGAACTCGACGCCGAGCTGCGCTTCGTTCAGGCCGACCCCTCGGCCCGGTCCGTCCAGGGCGCGCCGCAGGGCACGCGGCTCGGCCTGCGGCCCTGGGAAACCGCCGACAAGGTCGGGCTTGCCCCCGACCAGCAGCAGCAACACTTCGACGACCTGATCGCGCATCGCCCGTTCGCGCGGCTGCGGACCTGCGTGCGCAGCGCCGGCGGCGCGCCGAAGCACCTGGACGTGAGCGGGCAACCCCGCTTCGATGCGCGCGGCGAGTTCCTGGGGTACTGGGGGGTGGCGCGCGACGTCAGCGAAGAAGTGGCGGCCGAGCAGGCCCTGCGCCGCTCCGAAACGATGCTGTCGTCGCTGTTGGACAGCAGCCCGGACTGCATCACGCTCACCGACCTGAGCACCGGGCGCTACCTGATGGTGAACCAGAGCAACGTCCGTGTGACGGGCTATGCGGTCGAGGAAGTGGTGGGTCGCACGTCGATCGAGTTGGGCATCTGGCATTCGCAGGCCGAGCGCGAACGGCTCGTGGAGGCGGTGCGCACGCGCGGCGAGGTGGCGGGGATGCGCTGTGTGTTCGTCACCAAGTCCGGATCGCGCGTGACGATGCTGGTCTCGGCGTCGCGCTGCGTCGTCGACGCGCAGGAATGCCTCGTCATCAACGCGCGCGACGTGACCGAGGACGAGCGCGCGCGCCTCGAATACGCGGCGATCCTGCAGCGCGCGTCGATCGGCATCGCGTTCACCCGCGACCGCGTGTTCGCCAGCGCCAACCCCTGTTTCGAGCGCATGTTCGGCTGGGAGTGCGGCAGCCTGGCAGGGCAAAGCGGCAAGGTTGTCTGGCCGGCCGACACCGACTACGCCGAAATCGGCCGCCTGGCCGGCCCCTTGCTCGAATTGGGCCAGCCCGTTGAACTGGAGCGGCCGATGAAGCGCAAGGACGGCAGCCTGTTCTGGTGCCGCCTGCTGGCCCAGGCGCTCGACCCCACCGATACACGCCACGGCGGCACGATCTGGATTGCCGAAGACGTGACGGAAAGGCATCAGGCCGCGAACGCGCTGGCCACGGCCAAGGAAGCCGCCGAGGCCGCGAGCCGGGCCAAGAGCGCGTTCCTGGCCAACACGAGCCACGAGATTCGCACGCCGCTGAACGGCCTGCTCGGCATGGCGCGGCTGGCCATCCAGGCCGGCGCCGACGAACCGCGCCGCCAGCAATACCTGCACCACATCCTCGAGAGTGCGCAAAACCTGGCAGGCATCATCTCGGACATTCTCGACCTGTCGAAAGTGGAAGCCGGACGCATCGATCTGGAACAGACCCCGTTCGATCTGCGCGAGATGCTGGTGTCGATGCACCAGGCCTACCAGTCGATCGCCGCCGCGAAAAGCCTCAGCCTGACCCTGGCGCTGGACCCCGACGTGCCCGCCGACGTCATCGGCGACCCGACCCGCGTGCGCCAGATCCTCAGCAACTTCATCACCAACGCGCTCAAGTTCACCGAGCGCGGCGAGGTCCGCATCGAGGCGCAGCGTGTCGGCCCGGACCGGGTGCGCCTCGCCGTGGTCGACACCGGGCCGGGCATCGCACCGGAGGTGCAGCCGCGCCTGTTCATGCCGTTCTCCCAAGCCGACGTGTCGACGACGCGCCGTTTCGGCGGCACCGGCCTGGGCCTGTCGATCTGCCGCGAGCTGGCAGGCCTGATGGGGGGCGAGGTCGGCCTGCGCAGCGCGCCCGGTGCGGGCAGCACGTTCTGGGCCGAACTGCCCTTGCCAACGGCACTGAAGAGTGCCCCGCTGCAGGACGCCGAAGTCGACGATGTTTCCAGGCTGCGCGGTGCGCGTGTGCTGATCGCCGAGGACAACGCAGTCAACATGCTCATCACCGTCGCGCTGCTCGAACAATGGGGCATGGCGGTCACGCAGGCCGGCGACGGCAGCGTCGCGATCGACGAAGTGCGGCGCGCCGCGCACGTCGGCCGACCGTTTCAGATCGTGCTGATGGACATGCACATGCCTCGAATGAGCGGTTATGCCGCCGCTCGCGTCCTGCGCCAGGAGTACAGCGCCCGGGAGCTGCCGATCATCGCGCTGACGGCCGCCGCCCTGGTGTCGGAACGCGACGAGGCGTTGCAGGCCGGCATGTGCGACTTCCTCACCAAGCCGATCGACGCGGACCGCATGCGCCGCACCTTGGCGCGCCACGTCGCGGCGGTCCACGCGCCGGTGACCGTTTCCTGAGCGACGGCGCGGCAGCGCACCGGCAGCGCAACGTCGCTGCTTCAGAACCCGAAGCCCGCACCGCACATGCCTTGCGACCTCAATCCACTTTCGGTTTGGTCTTGTCGCGCTCTTTCTCGTAGTCGTCGTACCTGAGGTTCGCGCGTTCAAGGCACTTGCTGCGCTCGGGCTCGGCCAGGCGTTGGCATTCGTTGCGCTGGCCGGCCTGCAGGCCTTCGTAGATCTGCCGGTTGCTGCAGCCCGGCAGCGCCAGTGCGACCAGCAGCGCCAGCGCCGAGGTTCGTGCGGGCGTGGGTCGGTGCATGACGAGATTGTGCATGGGCGTCGGGCTGCGCTGCCAGCCCCGTTGCCGTGCCCCTCGAGGTGTCCGGGTTCGCCCCGCCGCTAATCGCCCGCCGACTTCACGCCGTCTTCACACAGCCTCTCGAAGACTTCAATCTCGCTTCGCAACACCGCGCCATCCTCACGCCCAACCACCGCCCTGGTGGCAGCGTCCAAGGAGGGTTCGAATGCGCATGTTTCGAAGGTCGATGTTCCACCCGGTGCGGCCGCACACACGCACCGGCCGGTTCGTGATCGGCCTGGTTTTCGCCGCCTGCGCGGCGCTGCTGCTGGTGTTGTGGGCGCCGGCGCACGCGGACGACTCACAGGCCCCGGCCGCTGAGAGCCCGTACTTCTTCGTCGACAGCGCCGAGCCGGGCGTCGACCGGCTGCCACTCAAGGCCACGCGCGTCGACGTGCGCATCGCCGGCATGATCGCCGACGTCACCGTCACACAGCACTATCGCAACGAAGGCCAGCGCCCCTTGCACGCCCGCTATGTGTTCCCGGGCTCGACGCGCGCTGCGGTGCACGGCCTGAACGTGCGCCTGGGCGAACGGCTGATCACGGCGCAGATTCGCGAGCGGCAACAGGCGCGCATCGAATTCGACCAGGCGAAAAAGGAAGGCAAGACCGGCGCGCTGCTCGAACAGCACCGGCCGAACGTGTTCCAGATGTCGGTCGCCAACATCCTGCCGGGTGACGAGGTCGCGGTGGAACTGCGCTACACCGAATTGCTGACGCCGCGCGATGGGGTGTACGGCTTCGTGTTCCCCACCGTGGTGGGACCGCGCTACAACAGCCCGCATGGTGCAGCGGCGCATGAAAAATGGATCGCCACGCCGTTCCTGGCACCGGGTTCGTCCGGCGCGCCCGGCGCGGCACCGGCGTTCGACCTGCGCGTCACGCTCGATGCGCCGGTGACGCTGAAAGACATCCATTCGCCCTCACACACGATCGACGTGACCGGTGCGGGCACGCGCCAGGCGCAAGTGCGCTTGAGCGACCGGCCCGAAGCGGGCACCAGGCGCGCCGACAACCGCGATTTCCTGCTCGACTACCGCCTCGCCGGTGAACACATCGACGCCGGCCTGATGCTGTTCCGCGGCGCCACCGAGAACTTCTTTCTCGCCATGGTCGAGCCGCCCCAGGCGGTGGCGTCGCACGAGCTGAACCCGCGCGACTTCATCTTCGTCGTCGACATCTCCGGTTCGATGCACGGCTTCCCGCTGGACACCGCCAAGGTGCTGATGCAAGACCTGCTCGGCGGCCTGCGGCCGAGCGACACCTTCAACGTGATGCTGTTTTCCGGCAGCGCGCGTCTGCTCAGCGCCCAGTCGGTGCCGGCGACGCGTGCCAACATCGACAAGGCGCTCGCCACGCTGCGCGAAACCGGCGGTGGTGGCGGCACCGAGATCGTGCCGGCGCTCAAGCGCATCGCTGCGCTGCCGAAGGCCGAGGGCGTGTCGCGCAGCGTGATCGTGGTGACGGACGGCTATGTCAGTGTCGAGGCGGACGTGTTCCAGCTGATCGCGCGCGACCTGAACCGCCACAACGTGTTCGCGTTCGGTATCGGCAGCAGCGTGAACCGGCATCTGATCGAGGGCATCGCACGCGCCGGCCAGGGTGAGGCCTTCGTGGTGACGCGCCCGGACCAGGCCGCCGCGCAGGCAGTGCGCTTTCGCCGCATGGTCGACTCGCCGGTGCTCACCCAGGTGCGCGCGCGCTTCGAAGGCATCACCGTCAGCGACGTCGAGCCCGCGCAGTTGCCCGACGTGCTGGCCGGCCGGCCGGTGGTGCTGTTCGGCAAGTGGCAGCCAGCCGACGCCGCCTCTGGCGGCGCCGTCAATGCACGCCTGATCATCGAAGGCCGCGCCGCGCAGGGGGCGTATCGCAGCGAGACCCCGGCGCGTGAAGACCAGGCGTCGTCGCAGTTGCGCCACCTGTGGGCGCGCCAGCGCATCGCCGCTTTCGGCGACCAGGAAGCGCTGGTGGGCGGCTCGGCGCAAAAGGCGGCGATCACCGGGCTCG
>JANNKS010000609.1:0-3561 GCA_031396425.1 Rhizobacter sp.
GGCCGCTATGGCCAGAAGACCGGCGCCGGCTGGTACGACTACAAGCCGGGCAAGCGCGACGCGATTCCCTCGCCGGTGGTGGTGGAGATGATCGAGAAGCACCGGGTCGCGAAAGGCATCACCCCGCGCAAGATCAAAGACGACGAAATCGTCAACCGGCTCGTCTACGCGCTCGTCAACGAAGGCGCGAAGATCGTCGAGGAAGGGATTGCGCTGCGGGCCTCCGACATCGATATCGTCTATCTCACTGGCTACGGTTTCCCGGCGCACCGCGGCGGCCCGATGTGCTACGCCGACCAGGTGGGCCTGTACAACGTGGTCGCATCGATGAACCAGTTTGCGCAGAACCCGCTCGACGACGCGGCGTTCTGGAAGCCCGCACCATTGCTGGCCAAACTTGCCGCCGAGGGCCGCAGCTTCAGCTGATCTGCCGCCCGTCCATCCCCCGAACCCAACCCCGCAAGGACCGACAAGGACCCCACCATGACCCAAGCCGTCATCGTTTCCACCGCCCGCACGCCCCTGGCCAAGAGCTGGAAAGGTGCCTTCAACATGACCCACGGGGCCACGCTCGGTGGCCATGCGGTGAAAGCCGCGGTCGAGCGTGCCGGCATCGCGCCCGCCGAGGTCGACGACGTGATCATGGGCTGCGCCAACCCGGAAGGTGCGACCGGCGCGAACATCGCGCGCCAGATCGCGCTGCGCGCCGGCCTGCCGATCACCACCAGCGGCATGACGGTGAACTGCTTCTGCTCCAGCGGGCTGCAGACCATCGCGCTGGCGGCGCAGCGCGTCATCGCCGGCGAGGGCGACATCTATGTCGCCGGCGGCGTCGAGAGCATCTCGTGCGTGCAGAACGAAGCGAACAAACACATGATCGCCGACAGCTGGCTCAGGGAACACAAGCCCGAGATCTACTGGAACATGCTGCAGACCGCCGAACAGGTGGCCAAGCGCTACAAGATCGCGCGCGAGCGCATGGACGAGTACGGTGCCGCGAGCCAGCAAAAGGCCTGTGCGGCGCAGGAAGCCGGCAAGTTCAAGGATGAAATCATCTCGTTGACCGTGACGGCCGGCATTGCCGATGCGACGCTCGGCCTGCGCAGCAAGGAGGTCACGATCAGCGTCGACGAAGGCCTGCGCGCCGGCACCACGGCGGCCAGCCTGGCGGGCATCAAGCCGGCGATTCCGGGCGGCGTGATCGCTGCGGGCAACGCCAGCCAGTTCAGCGACGGCGCGGGCGCCTGTGTGGTGATGAACGAGAGCGTGGCGCAGAAAAAGGGCCTCAAGCCGCTCGGGCGATTCCTCGGCTTTGCGGTCGCCGGCTGCGAGCCCGACGAGATGGGCATCGGCCCGGTGTTCGCCGTGCCCAAGGTGCTCAAGCGCCTGGGCCTGACAGTGGCGGACATCGACCTGTGGGAACTCAACGAAGCCTTCGCTGTGCAAGTGCTGTACTGCGCCGACACGCTGGGTATTCCGATGGATCGGCTGAATGTCAACGGCGGCGCGATTGCGGTCGGCCACCCCTACGGCGTGAGCGGCCAGCGCCTCACCGGACATGCGCTGATTGAAGGCAAGCGGCGCGGCGCGAAGCGTGTCGTGGTGACGATGTGCATCGGCGGCGGCATGGGCGCGGCAGGCGTGTTCGAAGTGCTCTGAGCCCATGCAGGCCTTGCGCACGCCGGACGAACGTTTCGTCGGGTTGCCGGATTTCCCTTATGCACCGCGCTGGTTTGACGACCTGCGGGGTTTCGAAGGGCTGCGTGTGCACCGCGTCGACGAGGGCACGGCCGCCAGCGCAGTGACGGCGCTGTGCCTGCACGGAAATCCGACCTGGAGTTACCTGTACCGGCACATGATGCCGGTGTTCGCTCGGGCTGGCTTGCGCGTCGTGGCACCCGACCTGATCGGCTTCGGCCGTTCCGACAAGCCCGTCGAACCAGGGTGGCACAGCTTCGAGCGCCATCGCGACATGCTGCTGCGCCTGATCGAGCGGCTCGACCTGAAGAACATCCTGCTCGTCTGCCAGGACTGGGGTGGCATCCTCGGCCTGACCCTGCCGATGGCGATGCCCGAGCGCTTCACGCGCCTGCTGGTGATGAACACCGGTCTGGGCACGGGGCAGGTGACCGAGAGCTTCCGGCAGTGGCGCACCTACTCCAACAGCCAGCCCGATCTGCCGGTGGGCCGGCTCATCCAGCGCGGCAAGTCCACGCTGAGCACTGCTGAAGTCGCGGCCTACGATGCACCGTTTCCCACGCCCGAGTACAAGGCGGCACTGAGGGCCTTCCCGAACCTCGTGCCCGATGGTGACAACGTGCCCGGCGCGGCGATCAGCCGCGAGGCGCTCGCCTTCTGGCGCGACCGCTGGTTGGGCGAGAGCTTCATGGCGATCGGCATGCAGGACCCGGTGCTGGGGGAGGTGCCGATGCGTTCGCTGCAGCGCCTGATTCGCGGCTGCCCGGCGCCGATGGAAGTGGCCGAAGGCGGCCATTTCGTGCAGGAATGGGGTGGCAGCATCGCGGCCGCCGCACTCGCGCACTTCAAGCTCGCAAGGGCGGCGACGTGACCCCTGGCCGCGCGGTGAGCGCATGAGGTTTCGCAAGACGACTGAATTCCTGCTCTACGACTGGCTGGGCGTGGAGTCACTCGCCCAGCGCAGCCGTTTTGCCGACCACTCGCGCGAGACTTTTTCCGCGGTGCTCGACATGTGCGAAAAGCTCGCCGCCGAAAAGTTCGCGCCGTTCAATCGCCTGGCCGACACCGAAGAGCCCTGGTTCGACGGCGACAAGGTGCACCTTCCCGAAGCGAGCCACATTGCCGCCCAGGCCTACGCCGAGTCGGGCATGTTGGCGGCGGCACAAGACTACGAACTCGGAGGCATGCAGTTGCCCTGCGTGGTCGAGATGGCGGCGAACAGTTTCTTTTCGCGCGCCGGCATCGGTATCGGCGGGGGCGGCATGCTCACCAGCGGCAACGCCAACCTGTTGATGGCGCACGGCAGCGAATTGCAGAAGTCGGTGTTCGCGCTGAATGAATTCAACGGCCGCTTCGCCGGCACGATGTGCCTGTCTGAGCCGCAAGCCGGCTCCAGCTTGTCGGACATCGCCACCCGCGCCGTGCCCGATGGGGCCGACTTCGAGGCCGAGCCGCTGGGCCCGCGCTACCGCTTGCGCGGCAACAAGATGTGGATCTCGAACGGCGAGCACGAGCTGACCGAGAACATCATTCACCTGGTGCTGGCCAAGATCCCCGGCGCCGATGGCAGGCTGGTGCCCGGCACCAAGGGCATCTCGCTCTTCATCGTGCCGAAGAAGCTGGTCGACGCGCAAGGCCAGTTGACGGGCGAACGCAACGACGTCGCGTTGGCGGGACTGAACCACAAACTTGGTTGGCGCGGAACCACCAATACCCTGCTCAACTTTGGTGAGGGAAAGTTCCCGGTCGCCGGCCGGGCCGGTGCGGTGGGCTACCTGGTGGGCCGTCCACATGAGGGACTGCGCTGCATGTTCCACATGATGAACGAAGCACGTATTGGCGTCGGTACGGCGGCCACCATGC
>JANNKS010000715.1:0-4558 GCA_031396425.1 Rhizobacter sp.
AGCACGAGCACATGGCCAGCGCGGGGAACCAGGGTCGCCACAGCAGCTTCGACGCTGAAGGTGCCGCTGCCCTGCAAGGGCACCACGCTGTGCGTGCCGTGGCCGTTGACGATGTCCAGCAACTGCCGGCGCACTTGCGCCGTCACGGCGATGAAGTCGGCGTCCCACGAGCCCCAGTCTTTCAGCATCGCGAGTTTGGTGCGCAGCGTCGTCGTCAGCGGGCCAGGGGTGAGGAGAATGCGGTCGCGGTCCATCGTGGGCACCTCGTTCAAGGCTTGTAATCGGGCTGGCCTGCAATCGGGCTGGGGCGCGTCATCAGGGTTGTTTCCAGGCCTGGGTGCTGCGATCGATCCACCACGACAGGCCCATGAACAGAAAGGTCGCGACCGTGTTCGCGGCGGCGATCATCAACGCACATGCCGCCGCGGCGCCGATTTCGCCCGCCTCGTCGAGGTTGAGGATCGCGATCGCCGCCACCTTGGTTTCAGGCGAATAGAGGAACACCACCGCCGAGATCGTCGTCATCGCGTTGATGAAGAAGTAGCGCGCAATGTCCACCAGCGCCGGCGTGCAGATCGGCAGCGTGACGCGCCAGAAGGTCTTGTAGAAGGGCACCTTCAGCGACGCCGACACCGATTCGAATTCCGGGTCCAGGCTCTTCAGCGCGGTGACCGCGGTGAGGTGGCCGGTGGTGTAGAAGTGCACCACGCTGCACACCGTCAGCAGCGTCAGCGTGTGGTACATGCCGTTCAGCGGGTTGGACGGCGCGTTGAAGAAGAAGATATCGCCCAGGCCCAGCACCAGCCCGGGCACCGCCATCGGCAACATTGCAAGCAGCCTCACCAGGCTGCGCAGCGGCCGCAGGCCTTGCGTCTTTTCCAGCATGTAGGCGCCGACGAACACCAGCAAGGTGCCGAACACGGCCGTGCCACCCGCCATCTTCAGGCTGTTCAGGAACGCGTCGCCGACGTCGGCATCGAACAGGCCCATCGCATAGTGGCGCAGGCTGGGTGTCAGGTTGTAGGGCCAGAACGACGCGAACGACGCGAACACCGCCATGCCCAGCATCGCCAGGATGAGTGCGCACACGCCAGCGCAGTAGAGCGACATCACCGCTTCGAACACCGGCGCCTTCTTGAACCGGTAGGGTACGGCGCGTGCGCTGAGCATCGCGGTCTGTTTGCGGCTCACCCAATGGTCGACCGCAAAGGTCAGCACCGCGGGTGCGAGAAGCAGCAGCGCGACGACCGCGCCCTTCTGGAAATCCTGCTGGCCGATGACGAGCTGGAAGACATCCGTCGCGAGCACGTTGAAGTTGCCGCCGATCACCTTCGGGATGCCGAAGTCGGTGATGACCAGCGTGAACGTGACCAGCGCCGCCGAGATCAACCCGTACTTGGCGCCGGGCAGCGTGATGGTGAAGAACTTGCGTGAGGCCTTGGTGCCCATCGAATCGGCTGCTTCGTACAGGCGCAGATCGGCCGCCGTCAACGCGGTGATCAGGATCATCAGCGCATGCGGGAAGGTCGAGAAGATTTCTGCCAGCACGATGCCTGGCGCGCCGTAGATCTGCTCGATGCCCACGGCCGTCAGCCAGCTTTTCAGCACGCCCTGGTTGCCGAACCAGTAGATCAATGAAATGGCCGACAGCAGCGACGGCGCCAGCAGCGGCACCAGCGTGATCGTGCGTGCCAGGCCCTTGAAGCGCATGCGGGTGCGGGTGAGCGCATAGGCGAAGGCGAACGCCAGCGGAATCGTCACCAGCGTCACGACCACCGAGACCCACACGCTGTTCCACAGCGAGGTCAGCAGCGCCGGCGTCTGGGCGTAGGCGATGAAGTTGGCCAGGCCGACGAAGCGCCCCTGTGCGTCTTCGACTGCCTTTTGCAGGATCGCCAGCAACGGCCCGGCGAGGAACGCGAGCAGTGCCAGCGCCACCAGCAGCAGCACGAGGTGCGCAATCCGTTCAGTCCAGTGGACTTTCTGGCGCACTGTTGCGCCGGCGAGCGCCAGGCTGCTCAAGAGAACACCCGCATGCGCTCGGGCAGCAGCCGCAATGGCAGGCGGCTGCCGACCTCGAGCTGCGCTTCGGCCAGGTAGTTGAGCGACAGGTAGACCGTCAGCGGACTGCTGCCCAGCCGCGCGCCGGTGACCCGCACCAGGCAATAAGGCCCCATGAACTCGATCGCGTCGATGACGGCTTCGAACACATTCGGGTCGCCCTGCGGAATCGGCCGTGCCAGGATGTCTTCCGGGCGCAGGTAGACGCGCAGTTCCCGGCCGGCCGCGTGGCCGTTGAGCGAGTCATGGTCGCAGCGCAGCAGCTGCTCGCCGATCTTCAGGACACCCGGCGGCGCGCCGGCTTCGAGCGTGGCGGGCAGGGCGTTGATGCGCCCGACGAAATCGGCCACGAACAGTGTCGCCGGGTCGCGGTACACCTGCATCGCGGTGCCGACCTGTTCGATGCTGCCCGCGTTCATCACGACGATACGGTCCGCCACTGCAAATGCCTCTTCCTGGTCGTGCGTGACCATCACGGTGGTGACGCCGAGCTTGCGCTGCAGGCTGCGGATTTCGCCGCGCAGCTTGACGCGCACGATCGCGTCGAGTGCCGACAGCGGCTCGTCGAGCAGCAGCAGCCCGGGCGACGTGGCCAGCGCTCGCGCCAACGCAATGCGCTGCTGCTGGCCGCCCGACAGCTGCGCCGGGAACCTGGCCTCACTGCCCGGCAGGCCGACCAGCTGCAGCAACTCGGCGACGCGCTCGCGAATTTTTTTCTTGCCCTGCTTGCGGTTCACCAGACCGTAGGCCACGTTGTCGGCAATGTTCAGGTTGGGGAACAGCGCGTACGACTGGAACACGATGCCGTAGTTGCGCTTGGCCGGCGGCAGGCGCGAGATGTCGCGCCCGTCGAGCTCGATGCGCCCGGCGCTTTGCACCTCCAGCCCGGCGATGATGCGCAGCAGCGTCGTCTTGCCGCAGCCCGACGGCCCGAGGAAGCAGATCAGCTCGCCCTTGGCGATGTCGAGGTCGACGTTCTTCAGCGCCGTGAACGAGCCGAATTCCTTGCGGATGCCGCTCAGGCGCAGGTAGGGCGCTGTCATGGGTGCGAAGGCATCAACGCCGTGATCGGTCGGCCGAAGAATGTCTGCCGCGCGTCGTCATACCGGCGCAGGCCGGTATCCAATCGTGGCCGACTCGCAGCCCGTGGATCCCGGCCTGCGCCGGGATGACGGGCCAGCTCCCGGCCTGCACGGGTACGACGGGCAAGCTCCCGGCCTGCGCCGGGATGGCACGGCGGTCATCACTTCTTGGGTTCGCTCTTGGCGTTGTAGCGCTTCGTCCACTCGGCCAGCACGCGTTCGCGGTTTTCGGCGGTCTTGGCAAAGTCCATCTTCACCAGGCGCGCTTCATAGTCTTTCGGAACGTTCGCCAGCGGCGCGGCCACGCCCGGCTGCGCCGTGATCGCGAAGTTCTTGCCGTACAGCAGCATCGCGTCCTTGCTCGAGGCCCAGTCGGCGAGCTTCTTCGCAGCGGCAATGTTCTTCGTGCCCTTGTGGATCGCGAAGGC
This sequence comes from Rhizobacter sp., assembly GCA_031396425.1. Taxonomy (GTDB): domain Bacteria; phylum Pseudomonadota; class Gammaproteobacteria; order Burkholderiales; family Burkholderiaceae_C; genus JAEMQF01. The sequence continues at coordinate 3,572 of JANNKS010000715.1, forward strand.
CTCCAGGTCCCAGCCCAGGCCTTCCTTGGGGAAGATCAGGTCGATCGGCGCGCCTTTGGCCTTGTTCGCGTTGGCGCGGTACTCGAACGAAATGCCCATCACGAATTCGCCGCTCGCCGCCATGTTGCAAGGCTTCGAGCCCGAGTGGGTGTACTGCGCAATGTTCTCGTGCAGCGCGTCCATGAACTTCCAGCCGTCGCCCTTGCCGTCCTTGTCGCCCCACAGCGTCAGCCAGGCGGTCACGTCGAAGAAGCCGGTGCCCGAACTGGCCGGGTTGGGCATCACGATCTGGCCCTTGTAGATCGGCTTGGTCATGTCTTTCCAGCTCTCAGGCTTGGGCAGGCCACGTTTCTGTGCCTCGACGGTGTTGAAGCACACGGTGGCACCCCAGACGTCCATGCCGAACCATGCGGGCGGGTTCTTCTTGTCGACGTATTGGCTCATCAGTGCGTCGAAGTTGAGCGGCTTGTAGGGTTCGAGCATGCCGTTCTTGTCGAGCAGCGCCAGGCTGGAGGCCGCCACGCCCATCACCACGTCGGCCGCCGGGTTGCCCTTTTCGGCGAGCAGCTTGGCGGTGATGACGCCGGTGGAGTCGCGCACCCATTTCAGTTCGATGTTGGGCTCGACCTTGTTGAAGCCTTCCTGATAGGCCTTGAGCTGGTCGGTTTCGAGCGCGGTGTAGACCAGCAGCGTGGTCTTCTGCGCAAGCGCGCTGCCGGCCAGCGCGAGGCTGGCGGTGCAAACGAGGGTCTTGATAAGGCCGGGGTGTCGCATGGAGAACTCCTGTTGGGAAATGACGGGAATGCCGCGTGGGGCCAGGGTAAGAGGGCGAGCATCTCCCGCCAAGCATGACAACCCGATGTCAGCGCAATCTATTTGTTGGCCCGTCACCTGTCAACGGTATTTTGCCGAATGTTGACAATGTACAAACTCGGATGTCCAATCGACCGCATGACTTCGAAGGGGGTGGCGCCACCCGCACCGGCC